>NZ_JAUBVJ010000031.1:0-81973 GCF_036702785.1 Microcoleus sp. AR_TQ3_B6
GCCAAGATAATCAGCGTTTTGTGAAAATTGCCCGAGGTTCATTAAACGAAACAAGACACTGGTTAAGACTTGCCTACGCTCGAAATCTTTTAACTCAAGAACAGAGCGCTCGCCTGCATCCCTTATTAAATGAACTTTCACCAAAACTTAATGCTTATCTTAACTCACTAAAACAAAAAGCCAAAGGTTAACAGTCAACAGTCAACCGTCAACAGTCAACCGTCAACAGTCAACAGTCAACAGTCAACAGTCAACAGTCAACAGTCAACCGTCAAATTACCATTTAGGTTGACTTTCTATCAAAAGTGTGGCTGCGATGCTGTCTACCGGCTTTGAGAAAAAGTATCCTTGTCCGTATTCGCATTGCAGTGCTCTGAGTAAATTAAGCTGTTCGAGGGTTTCGATGCCTTCAGCAATTACATCCATGCCTAAATGACTCGCTAAAATTAAAATAGTCTGTACAATAGCTTCGTTTCCTTTATCTTCACTCATGCGGCTGACAAAAGCTCGGTCGATTTTTAAAGCATCAGTTGGAAAAGTGTGCAGGCGGCTCAAAGAAGAATAGCCAGTGCCGAAATCGTCAATATATAATTGAATTTGTAATTTTTTCAATTCCGCGAGGATAGCGACTGCTGATTCAGCATTATCCATAATGACGCCTTCAGTAATTTCTAACTTAAAAGTGCGGGGGTCAAGCTGAGTTTCTTGTAAAATTTCGCGAATGCGATGGATTAAATCCGGTTGTTTAAATTGTTGATTAGAAAGGTTGACGCTGACAGTCAACGGCGGATTTGCTGGGAATTTTTGGTGCCACTGGTGGATCTGACGGCAAGCCGATCGCATCATCCACCAACCAATAGGTATAATCAATCTAGTTTCTTCAGCTACTAAAATAAACTCGCCGGGAGATACGACACCCCGCTGCGGGTGATACCACCGCAG
This sequence comes from Microcoleus sp. AR_TQ3_B6, assembly GCF_036702785.1. NCBI lineage: Bacteria > Bacillati > Cyanobacteriota > Cyanophyceae > Oscillatoriales > Microcoleaceae > Microcoleus > Microcoleus sp. AR_TQ3_B6. The sequence continues at coordinate 943 of NZ_JAUBVJ010000031.1, forward strand.
CAGCGCTTCAAAACCGCAGATTCTACCGCTAGTTAGAGAGACTATGGGCTGATAGTAAAGCTGAAATTCCTCGGAGTCTAAAGCGCGCCGCAAGTCGTTTTCCAGTTGCAAAAGGGCGACGGCGCGAGTGTGCATACTTAAGTCAAAAACTTCGTGACGAGCTTTGCCCAATCCCTTAGCATGATACATGGCAGCATCTGCATCTCGAAGCAGTTCTTCAGGTCGATCGTACAATATTGCGAAGGGGACATTGGGAACACCAGAGTCGGAAGATAAGCCAGACAAACAAGTTTCCCCATCGATATTTCCCTGATTTCCGGGGTTCGACAGTTTGCTGGTTTCCCTTGGAGACCCAGGAAAACCAGAACAAACAATGCCAATGCTAGCACTGGTAAAAACTTGATACTCGTTAAGGTAAAAAGGCTGTGCCAGTTCCGCTTGCACTCGTTCGGCAATTAGGCTGGCATCCTCGGTGCTTTTGATATTTTCCAGCAAAATAGCGAATTCGTCACCGCCGAGACGCGCAACCGTATCTCCAGCGCGCAAACACATGGCCAGGCGCTGCGCGATCGCGATCAGCAACCGATCGCCCACTAAATGCCCCAAACTGTCGTTAACAACCTTAAAGCGATCGAGATCGATAAACAGCACCGCAAACAAAACCTCAGGGCGGCGTTTGGAAAGGTCGATCGCGTGTCCCAAGCGATCCATAAATAAAGCTCGGTTGGGCAAACCGGTTAGCATATCGTGCAAAGCATCGTGTACTAACTTTTCTTCTGCTATTTTGCGGACGGTGATATCTTCAACAGTGCCTTCGTAGTAAAGCAATTTGTCGCCAGCGCCCCGAACAGCCCGGGCGTTCTCGGAAACCCAGATAGTGGTGCCGTCAGCGCGGTAAACTTGGGACTCGAACTCTGACACAAAACCGTGTTTTTCGATCGCGTGCAAAAACTCGACGCGGCGCTTGGGATCGACGTAGACTTGGCGGTCAATGTTGCGTATCTTCGCGATCAATTCAGCGGCCGACTCGTAGCCATAAATTCTCGCCAAAGCAGGGTTAGCGCTGAGGTAGCGCCCCTCAGGCGTTGCCTGAAAAATGCCTTCGATCGCATTTTCAAAGATGCTGCGGTATTTCTCTTCGGCCTGTTGCAGCGCGAATTCAGCCTGCTTGCGATCGCTGATATCGGTCAACGTGCCGAGATAGCCCACAACTTCCCCGCTTTTGGCAATTTCTGGCACTGCTTGCCAAAATACCCAGGTGATCGAGTCGCCGTTGCAAAAGCGGTACTCTAAGTTACAGGGCAACTTGTCTGCGACAGCGCGATACCACTGGCTCAAAACGCGGGATCGGTCTTCGGGATGTATACTTTGCGCCCAACCTTCGCCCAGTGCCTTTGTCACAGTCAGTCCCGCCATCTCCAAAAATCGCTGGTTGACGTACAAGCAATCTCCAGCAGGGTCAGCGCGGAAAATCCCGACCGGCAGTATTTTTACCAAGGTGTAATAGCGGTATTCGCTTTCTAGCAGCGCGCTGGCCGCTACTTTAGTCTCCGTGATGTCAAACATTGCGCCTTGAAGGATGACGGACTTGCTTGCTTCATCGCGAACTGCGGTCGCTCGATCGCGGAACCAGACGACTCGGCCGTTGCGGGCGATCGCGCGGTATTCTGAAACCAGGGATCCCTCGCCGAAGATATCTTCTCCATCGGTAAATTTCTGTGTAGCGTTTTCAACTAACACGCGGTCGCGGTCTTCTGGGTGAACGAGTTTCAGCCACAGGTCCGGGTCTGCCCTCCATTCAGCTACTGAATAGCCCAGAAAAGTCTCGATTTGGGGGCTGATATAAAGTTTGGCCGCCGTGCGGTTGAGGGGAGAAATGTAGGTGACAGCCGGCATTTGTTCTACAAGGGCGCAGTATTTCGCTTCTACAGTGTACAGCGCTGCTTCTAGGCGCTCCCGCTCTAATTCGGCGGCGGCTCGTCCGGCAAAGATGCTGATAATTAGTCGGAAGTTGGCAAGATGTGCTTCCGGGAGGGGTCGATCGTGGAAAATACAAATAATGCCTAAAGGTTCGCCGTAAGAGTTTTTGAGCAACACTCCCAGGAAACTGCGCGCACCTGTAACTATCGGTCTGCGGTCTTCTGGAAAAGTTTCCAGGAGGCCGTCGGGACAGCAGTACATTCCCTGCTCGATCGCCAGCGCTTCGGGAGTATTGGCGGTGTCGCACTCAAAGTTTGGCTGCCACTGTCCATTGCTCCAAAAACTGATAACTTGCAATCTATCGAGAGCAGCATCGGCCCCTGCCTTCGACTTAATCGATTTGGCAGCCACGGCGCTGCAAACTCCGAGTGCCGAGGCTAAGTGGCGAACTAAGGCATCAAATAAATCTGTTCCCCCCGGCGAATCAGTACCTGCTAGGATTTCGCCGAGCAAGTCTTCCTGTAATTGGGGGGAAGCAGTGACTTTGGGAGGATTGTCGGCCTTGGGGCGATCGCGATTTTCCCCCATCGCACCCGAAATGCTCCGACTTAGGGTTTGGATACTTAAGGGCCCGACAAGAGGCGAAGAATTCACAGTTGGCCGCTGTTGCTCGGCTAATAATAGAGCGCGGCCCATACCTAAAACTTGACCCAAGAACTTGTCAGTTGGCGGCCACAGATTTGAGTTGGGGAAAATCCTAAAGTTTTTCCGAATTTTCAATCTCGCAGATAAATCCTCGGCGTTTAATTCTGCCAACGGCCGTTTCTCTGGGGCCAGAGGGAGACTGGGGGGTCTTCGCTGCCACTTGAGATAAATAGCCCACCCCAAGCCTACAGTCGCGGATAATCCCAGAAGATATGCAAGAATCTCAAAGTAAAAAAATAAATCTAGATCGAACATCGATTAGCACCGCTCGACAATTTTTGTATTTATCTGAAGCCAATCTATGTGAACCGGACGCTCATTGCTAGGCAATAGAGCGCAGGCTTCGGGCTTCAACGGCAACCGCCTCAGATACGGAAGACTTCCGAACAACATGAGGTCTTACATTGCCTCCACTGGCAGTAGCGCTGGTTGCCAACGCTAATATACCTAAGCCTTCATGGAGAATATTGATAGCTGAGTTTACATCTCGATCGTGCTTTTCCTGAAATTTGGAACAAGTCCAGCTCCCCACATTAAGAGGCAAGCTACCTACCTGATTGAGGTCTACATAACAAATCTTGCTTAATGGAAAGAACCGCCCGATTTCTAGGTAGGTCTTCCCATCTTTTTGAGCCTTGTATGTTAGTTGTCGGGTGAATTCTGACCAACCACAACCGCTAATTGCTTTGGTCTCACAGTGATTCTTCACCATGTTCTTGACTGCCAGATTCTCGACGACTATGACTTGGTTGTCGTTCACAAGTTTGCGAGATAACTTATGCTGGAAGTCGTTACGAGTATTGGCGCTGGGATCGTGGACTCGTGCCACAATCCCTCTTGCTTTCCCCCGACGCTTTGACCCTTTTTCTTTGCGTGAAAGCGAATGCTGCTTACGCTTAAGGTTTTTCTCACGATCCTTAAGGGGTTTGGGAGTGTCAAACTTGGAGCCGTCAGAAATGATAGCAAAATCGGTTAGCCCCACCTCAATCCTTACTGCCTTGCCCTCTGAGCTAATTTCTAATTCGGGCAGTCCATCATCAAACAAGAGAGAAGCGTAATACTTCCTTGTCTTGCCCATGCTGATAGTGACTGTTTTCAACTTTCCTTCCAACGTCCGATGCAATTTTGCCTTGACCTCCCCAATCTTGGGAATCTTCAATACATCCTCATCTATTGACATACTCTCCGGGGTTGACGCACGGGGATTGTAGGGTCAAACAGCAATTGCAGGCATAGCCTGTCTGACATCGCCTAACCTAACCGTTGATCCCCCAACAGCTTGAATGTTTAAGGCGGCATTTTCATCCTGTCGATTAATAGATTGACACGACGGCCAACGCCACTCTCTAAACGATATATCTAGGCTTTCGAGAACATTACCGCAATGGGAGCAGGTCTTGCTCGACGGATACCATCGCCAGAGGAAAACAACTGGTTTGCCTTTTCTAGTGGCAATCCCTTGGAGCATTTGTAGAAACTCTCCAAAGGCCAGGTCTAATATTTTGCGAGCCCAAAGACGCTGCATCCCTTTGATATTAAGTGTCTCGAAGCACAGCACATCAAATTTATCTGTCAATTCATGTGCCATTTTCCAGAACCAATTACAGCGGCGATTTGCCACATCCTCATGCTGGCGAACCAGATTTTTTCTAGCACGTTCTCGGTTGGCCGATTCTTTCCGTTTCTGAGAATCCTGACGACTTGCTGTTTTAATGGCGTTAATGGATTTTTTCAAAAATTGCGGTGATTCGATTTTTGTTCCATCCGAGATAGTGAGAAATGTTTTCCAACCAAAGTCAAAACCAGCGATTTTACCCGTCTTGAATTTTGCTGTTTGTTCGCTTTCATTGTCAACAACCACAATCATCAACAACTCGCCTAATGCCGTTCGCTTAATGGTTAAGGTTTTGACCGTTCCCTCAATTTCTCTAGAATTGCCATACTGATACACCCGATTGGCAATTTTGACCCTGTTGCCACCGATAAACTTATATCCGGCTGGCTTCAGAGTGAATGACTTGTATTTCTTGATTTTTTTGAATTCGGGGGGCGAGACTCCTTTTTTGTGAGGCTTGAAAAACAGTAGATACGCCCTTTCAATGCGTTGGCAAAGTTCTTGGACTGCCTGCGAACCCACGGTTTGCCAAAACGGCTTACGTTTTCGCAATTTGACCCTGTGCCTCTGAAGCTTAGCACAATTCAAGTGGTTGCCATACATCCGATAGTACCGACGATGGAGGGCAATCCAATGGTTGTAGATTACCTCGGCAGCATTTATTGACCGCTTGAGGTATCTATTTTCCTGATGATTGTAGAGCTTGAACTTCAGAGTTTTCATGTTAATTATGGTAGCAGAGATGGCTACTCATTGGCTACCCATTTATGAAGAAAATATTGAGTCTTCCTGTTGACTCAGAAAAAATTAAAAAGCTCAGAAGAATTGCCAAACAGAAAAATAAAACCCTGACTCAATCCATCGAGGAATGGATTGATAAACTGAAAGAAGAAAAGCCGTCAAGGGAAGGACGGGGCTTTAGACCCCTTATTTCCGGTCACTTGACGTTTTGAGGATATTGAATGGACTGCTTGTCATTTTCTCAGTTAATCATAAATATTATCTACTGCAAGCTGTTGTGCCACATAGATAATTGGCTTTTTTCTGCGCCTCCCCTTCCCTCGCCTTCGGCATTTGTCACAGGAGTGTCGTCAACAGCCCTGCTTTCATCCCGACGATCGCCCGCGTCGGCTACAGCGCGGGACTTCCAGCGAGTAAGTTAAAAATCACTAACTATCGTCACGGATGGGTAACTAATACAAGGTAGGATCGCAGTGAAGGCGATAAGAAAATTAACACCTCTGATGAAAGCAATCGTTTTTGAAACCCCCGGAAGCCCGTCGGTATTGAAACTGCAAGATATCCCGGCCCCTACTATACAAACAGAAACAGAAGTTTTGGTGCGGTTGCGAGCGGCGGGTATCAATCCGATAGATACTAAGTTGCGATCGCGCGGCACTTTTTACCCGGAGAAAACACCTCACGTTTTGGGGTGCGACGGTGCTGGTGTCGTAGAGGCTGTCGGTGCTGGCGTGCAAAGTTTCCAAGTGGGAGACGAGGTTTTTTTCTGCAATGGCGGTTTGGGCGGGCCGAGGGGTACTTATGCTGAGTTTGCTGTTGTAGACCAACGCTTTCTCGCCATCAAGCCTGCTCATTTAAGTTTTGCTGAAGCGGCGGCGGCACCGTTAGTTTTAATTACAGCATGGGAATCGCTGTACGATCGAGGGCGCTTGCAAGCGGGCCAAACAGTGCTGATTCAAGCTGGTGCCGGCGGTGTCGGCCACGTCGCGGTACAGTTGGCTAAGTTGCAGGGTGCTGAGGTTTGCACTACTGTTAGTTCTGAGGAAAAAGCCAATTTTGTCAAGCAGTTAGGTGCAGATTCAGTTATTTTATACAAAAATACTGATGTTGTCGATGAAGTTTTGACTTGGACTCAGGGACAAGGAGTTGACTTGGCTTTCGATACAGTCGGGGGACAAACTTTTTACCAAACTATTCCGGCTGTGAAGATTTATGGAGACTTGGTAACAATTTTGGAACCCGATCCGGCTTTGGGCAATTTAAAAACAGCGAGAACGCGCAATCTGCGAATTAGTCTCGAATTAATGTTAACACCGATGCTGCAAAATTTGGTGGAGGAACAGGAACAGCAGGCTCGTATTTTGCAGCAGTGTGCTCGTTTGTGCGATCGCAATTTGCTCAAAATTCACGTCAGCCAAACTTTCCCTCTCGAACAAGCTCAAGCCGCCCACGAACTGTTAGAAACAGGCTCAGTAACCGGTAAATTAGTTTTGCTAATTGCTTGAATCCCAAATCTCAAATCAAATCGAAAACAAACCTTCACCCTCAATAACGGCAGAGCGCTCACCCATAATCTTCCTCGTTGCTTAGATGATTTTTTTACACAAACTTCAAGGCTACTAAATTTGTGTTAATCTGGAAGACATCAAAAGAGAGGTTGGCTAAAGTTCAGCAGGATTTATTCATTGCACTCTACCCTACGCGATGCTTATAGATCTGTGTCTAACTAAATCAGTTGCAACTATCTCTAGGTAAGTAAGATTGGGTAACAATTCGTTGAGATTGTCTACTGTCAACATTTAGATTTTGGGAGCAATTAATCTCATGACTTCTATAAAGAAAGTGTCAGGCTCAATCATGGGAGCAGCAGTTTTTACTGTGATTTCCGCTCCAGCCGACGCGATTATGCTGACATTTGGGGGGACACCTGTTGCCGGACAAGGGCAATTCTCCAACGTGCCTGGGGTAACGACAATCGATTTCGAGTCGGGTGCGCCAACTAGCGGTTTGGCTGTTTACTCTGCTCCAGGTCCGGGTCCTGCGGTTGTTTCAGGCAACACTATTAGCTCTATTATTTCGCTGGATGACAACTCGAGATACCTGGCAGTTTCGGTATTGGGCGATGCAAGAGGAACCTCTCCAGTTACTATCGCCTTTGCTAATCCACTTGATTACTTTGGATTGTATTGGGGCACACCTAGCCCAAATAACACCATTAGTTTCTTCAACGGTGATACACTCCTTCAATCGTTTAGTGGTAATGCTGTTGACAGCAGTGTCCTCACCAATGGTGGTGTTTACGCTAATTTCTTCGGTGCACCGGGAGAGTCTTTTAACAAAGTAGTTTTAAGCGATAGCTCGATTGCTTTCGAGAGCGACAACCATGCATACAAAGTTGCTGACTCTACACCTGTTCCCGAACCCGCTTCGTCGTTAAGTGTATTGGCTGGTGTTGTAGCAGGGGCGCTGGTGAAACGCAAACAGCAACGGAAAGTTGTCGATGGCAGCGACAGGTGATTAATTAGAGAGGGTTTTGTGTTAACATGGACTCTCTCAAACGAGAGGGTGCCAAGGTTCAGCAGGATTTATTCCTTGCACTCTAGCCTACCCGATGCTAATACATCTGTGTCTCACTAAATCAGTTGCAGCTATCTCCAGGTAAGTAAGATTGGGTAACAATTCGTTGAGATTGTCTACTGTCAACATTTAGATTTTGGGAGCAATTAATCTCATGACTTCTATAAAGAAAGTGTCAGGCTCAATCATGGGAGCAGCAGTTTTTACTGTGATTTCCGCTCCAGCCGACGCGATTATGCTGACATTTGGGGGGACACCTGTTGCCGGACAAGGGCAATTCTCCAACGTGCCTGGGGTAACGACAATCGATTTCGAGTCGGGTGCGCCAACTAGCGGTTTGGCTGTTTACTCTGCTCCAGGTCCGGGTCCTGCGGTTGTTTCAGGCAACACTATTAGCTCTATTATTTCGCTGGATGACAACTCGAGATACCTGGCAGTTTCGGTATTGGGCGATGCAAGAGGAACCTCTCCAGTTACTATCGCCTTTGCTAATCCACTTGATTACTTTGGATTGTATTGGGGCACACCTAGCCCAAATAACACCATTAGTTTCTTCAACGGTGATACACTCCTTCAATCGTTTAGTGGTAATGCTGTTGACAGCAGTGTCCTCACCAATGGTGGTGTTTACGCTAATTTCTTCGGTGCACCGGGAGAGTCTTTTAACAAAGTAGTTTTAAGCGATAGCTCGATTGCTTTCGAGAGCGACAACCATGCATACAAAGTTGCTGACTCTACACCTGTTCCCGAACCCGCTTCGTCGTTAAGTGTATTGGCTGGTGTTGTAGCAGGGGCGCTGGTGAAACGCAAACAGCAACGGAAAGTTGTCGATCGCAGCGACAGGTGATTAATTAGAGAGGGTGGCGATCGCAAGGGTGAGCACCTCTTAATTTCTCTTGACAATTTCGTAAAAGTGTTGTTACCGAGGCTGGACTCGCATTTAAATGGGTTCGGCCTGCTTTATGCACGGGTCAAAACGTAAAACAAATCGGCATTGTCGAGGCGCAAAGTTGGGGCGCTAGAGAATGGCTCAATCCTGGAAACGAGAACCCCATTCTCGATGTTTTTCCGACGGTTCCTTGGACGGCATAATTTATACTATCGATCAATTAATCGCAGCAGAGCAACAGGTTCGGTTTCAGCCGATTATCAGGTCCGGTGATACAACTGATCTCGGTTTCGAGTAAGGACTTCAGCCCTTTTTTAGAGATTTCGGCATCTAAGGACTAAAGTCTTTACTACAAACGATATGCAAACTTGAGAATAAAAATTAAGTCGTATACTCCGCATTAATCTTCACGTAGTCGTAACTCAAATCGCATCCCCAAGCTTTCGCAAAACCGCTGCCATTCCCGACACTAATCTGAATTAAAACCGTATCAGCCTTCAAATATTCCCCCTCCGCAGCCGCTTTCATATAATTACTGGCAGCAGCGCGATCGAACTCCTTCGGTTGCCCGTTTTCCATCATCAAAAAATCCCCTAATTGAATCCGCAAATTCTCTTGCTCGAAAGGTACACCAGCGCGCCCAGCGGCCGCCGCAATTCTCCCCCAATTCGGATCGCGTCCGAAAATAGCAGCTTTCACCAAAGAAGAACCAACAATTGTTTTGGCAATTTTACTCGCAGAAACTTCGTCCAGCGCGCCGCTAACTTGCACTTCCACCAAACAAGTTGCCCCTTCGCCGTCACGGGCGATCGCCTTTGCCAAATGCACGCAAACTTCTGTCAGCATCGCCTCTAGTTTTTCAGCATCCGCCCCCATTTCTGTAATTGCGGGCGTGCGGGATTGACCGTTCGCCAAAGCAATTAGCGAGTCGTTGGTACTGGTATCTCCGTCAACAGTAATTTGATTGAAACTTCTGTTAGCCGCCCGACTCACCATTTCTTGCCACAAATGCGACGACACTGCTGCATCGCAAGTTACAAATGCTAGCATTGTTGCCATATTCGGGTGAATCATTCCCGAACCTTTGCAAATCCCGCCGATGCGCACGGGCCGATCGCCAAACATGGTTTCCAGGGCGATCGTTTTCGGCACTAAATCAGTCGTACAAATAGCCTTAGCAGCCGCATCGGAACCAGTGGCCGATGCCTCAGCAACTAATCGCGGAATCGCCGCCCGAAGGGGCTCCATTTTAATCCGCTGTCCGATGACGCCGGTGGAGGCCAAAAGAATTGATTCTGGAGGAATATTCAGCGCTTCTCCCAACAAATTGGCACTTTCGAGGGCATCTGCCCAACCTTGCTCGCCAGTAGCAGCATTAGCTTGTCCCGCATTGCACAAAATTGCTTTCGCGCTAGATTTAGCTTGCAAACGCTGGCGGCAGTAGTCCACGCAAGCGGCCCGGACAGTGGATGTGGTGAAGACTCCCGCGGCGATCGCCTCCACCTCTGACAAAATTAAACTTAAATCCGGCAAGCCTGAAGGCTTCAAACCCGCTGTAATTCCCGATGCTCGATACCCTCTGGGTGCTGTAACTCCGCCGCCAATTTCTTTCCAGTCCGACATGATGACCTCCCTAGTAGCCTTCCATCTGCTGAAAGCGGATTATACCATTTTAGATTTTAGATTTTAGATTTTAGATTTTAGACTTCGGCGTGAGCGCTCAGTCGAAGGATTTTAGATTTTAGATTCCCCATTCTTTTGAGCCCCATTTCCCATTCCCCATTCCCCATTCCCCGTTCCCATAAAACTAATCGCGGCTTCCTATCTAGAGTTAGAACTCAAGAAGAAGTCGCGACGGTTTTGTCACTGACATTATTAATTTTTAGCTGGCAAACAACAGACTCGATTCAACTATCTCGCCGTTGAAAAAACGAGTTATTTGCGATCGATACTCGCTTGAGAACCAGCATCTAAACCAACTTCAGCAGCCACACGGCTCAGCATGGATTCCTGACGGTTTTTAACGACGTGTTGGTGGCGCATCATCAGGTTGCGGGCTTGTTCTTGAGTTGACATAACTGGTTTCTCCAAATAATAGGTAATAAATTCGTAGGCAATTGGGCAATTTGAGCTTGCCCTAGCTCATGGTGGCGTTGCTGCGATCGTAACTGACTTGAAGGCTGGGCTGCGGTTTGCCTTGAATGTGACCCCAGTAGTGGGTATCTTCCATCCCGACTTCGGTAGCGGTGCGGTTGAGCATGGATTGCTGCCGGTTCTTCACCATGTGGTGGTGGCGCATCATCAGAGAGCGAGCTTGATTTTCAGTAGACATATGCGGTTCCTCCGTATTCTTGAGATTAATGTTGGGCTGTTTTTTTCTTTCTTTCTCTAACTATAACAGACAATTCTGTATCTAAAGCTACCAAATAAAAAATGTCACAAAACTTTACAATTGGGCTATTGGGGGAGAATGTCGATCGAGGTTGCAGGGAGTGCGATCGGGCGCAAGGCTGGTTGATTGGGACCCAACCTCAGAGGCTGTATGAAAAGTGGCAAAGCATAACAACTTAGGCTAATCGCCTGACCACAAACAGCCGTGAAGCCCTTTGTGCGATCTGGTAGACCGAAAGAGAGGACCTGTGCGATCGCTTCACGTTCAGGAACACTTGCTGCTGCGATCGCCACGGGCAGCACTAAGTCGAAGGTATCAAGGGCAGTGTGGGATTTTCGACCCTTGGTGCATGAAGGCTTTGTCAAACCCGACCCTCTGATGAACCATCGTTGCAGTCGCAATACTTTGACCAAAAATAATGGGACACAAGCCCCTTCTGAGCGTGGCCGGCTTTCTGTTAACTGTGTTAGTCTATTGATGTAGAGGTTTTCCAGGTCAAATGTTTGTCAAGGAGTTTAAAGCGAAAGGGAAAACAACTCAATATTCAGCGATAGACGAGGCGATTAAAACTGCTCAATTTGTCCGCAACAAGTGTGGCCGTTTTTGGATGGATAACAAAGATGTGGGGCAGAAATCTGTATCGCTATAACACATTGTTGAGAGCTGAGTTTCGTTTTGTTAACGCCTTAAACTCCCATGCTTGTCAAGCTTCGGTCGAACGAGCTTATTCATCAATTGCTCGGTTCTACGACAACTGCAAGAAGTCTATTCCCGGAAAGAAGGGTTTTCCAAAGTTCAAGAAAAACTGTCGCTCTGTCGAATACAAGACAAGTGGTTGGAAGCTTTCCGAGACTCGCAAGCAGATAACCTTCACCGATAAAAAGGGAATCGGCAAGCTCAAACTAAAAGGTACATGGGACTTAAACTTCTACCAATTAGACCAGATAAAACGGGTTAGGCTAGTGCGTCGTGCCGATGGCTACTACGTTCAGTTCCTAATCAGTGCTGATAACAAGGTGGAGTCTGAACCCACAGGTAAAACTGTTGGCTTAGATGTGGGACTCAAAGAGTTCTATACAGACTCCAACGGTCACACCGAACCCAACCCTAAGTTTTATAGAATCGGAGAAAAACGTCTAAAGTTTCGACAACGGCGTGTTTCTCGCAAGAAAAAAGGCTCTGCCAACCGCAAGAAAGCCATTAATCGACTCGGACGAGTACACCTCAAAATAAGTAGGCAGCGTGAAGAACACGCCAAGAGACTGGCACGTTGCGCAATCAAATCTAACGATTTGGTTGCCTAGGTCGAGTTGAGGATTAAGAACTTAGTCAAGAATCACTGTCTCGCCAAATCGATTAATGATGCGGGTTGGTATCAATTCAGGAAGTGGCTAGAGTAGGTCGGGGTAAAGTTTGGCAAGATAACCGTAGCGGTCAATCCGGCCTACACTTCCCAGCAATGCTCTAACTGCGGTGCAACGCCGTCAAAAAGTCTCTATCTATGAGAACTCACGCCTGTGGGTGTGGATTCGTTCTAGACAGAGACTGGAATGCTGCTATCAACATCCTGAAATTAGCCTTGAGTACGGTGGGGCACACGAGAACTTGGGTCAAAGACCCGAACGCTTCGGGAGATTCGACCTCTACTCTGGTTGGAGCAATCCAGTCGCCAGCAAGTTGGGTCTATGAACGAAGAATCCCATCGCCTTTAGGCATGGGAGTGTCAAACGAATGCTACTCGGCGACTTCCGCTTCAGCTTCAGCTTCAGGTGCATCTGGCAAATCTTGCTTGATAGTCAAATAGCGAATCACTTCTTCGCTCAGACGCATCGCGCGCTCCAGGGTAAAAATTGCAGCGCCCGGAGCTGTATAGTTCATTTGAACGTATACTCCGTCCCGGTGCTTGCCGATTTCGTAAGCCAAACGGCGCTTGCCGCGGTGCTGAGTTTCGATGTTTTCAGCACCTTGATCGCGCAAAATAGTTTGATATTTAGCGATCGCCTGGTCTGTCATTTCCTCACCCAAATCAGGGCGCAGAATGTACATAGTTTCGTAAATAAACGGTTTCATGGCAATAATCCCCTTATGGACAACAAGGCTTCTCACGAAGCAAGGACTTATTATCATATCCCAACAATGAACAATCTCAAAACCAAAAAACCAAATTCTCCAAACAACACTCCCTCGCGGTGGAGGGCCCTGTGGACGTACAGCATCATGAGCGCGATCGCACTTTTAATGCTGTTTCCCCTGCTGTGGCTTCTGAGTACCTCCCTCAAATCCCCCACCGAAAACATCTTTCAATTTCCCCCGCAACTGTGGCCGCAACAGCCAACTCTCGAAAACTTCATCAAAGTTTGGCAAACCAACCCCTTCGCCCGCTACCTGTTCAACAGCACCCTGATTGCCGGCCTCACAGTTAGCATCAACATTTTCTTTTGCGCCCTCGCCGCTTACCCCTTAGCCAGACTCAACTTTCGCGGTCGGGAAGCCATCTTAATCACAATCATTTCCACAATCATGATTCCCTTCCAAATAGTCATGATTCCCCTATACATATTGACAGTACAACTCGGACTAAAAAATAGTTATTTAGGCGTAATCTTTCCCGGACTAGCCTCAGCCTTCGGCATATTTTTATTACGACAAGCATTCCTAGCAGTTCCCAAAGAACTAGAAGAAGCCGCCCGCATCGACGGCTGTACAGAATTAGGCATTTGGTGGCACGTCATGATTCCCGCAATTAAGCCAGCTTTAGTCACTTTAGGAATTTTCGTATTTATCGGTTCTTGGAGCGACTTTCTGTGGCCGCTGCTAGTTTTAGACAGGCCGGAATATTACACTTTACCTTTAGGCGTAGCCAATTTAGCAGGGACATTTTCCTTAGATTGGCGTTTAGTTGCCGCGGGTTCCATTATTTCTATTGTTCCAGTTTTAGGACTCTTTTTGCTCTTGCAAAAATACATTGTACCAACAGAAACCGCCGCCGGAGTCAAAGGATAGAATCAACACCAAAAATCGGCGTTTATCCGCGTTCATCTGCGGTTAAAAATTAAAATCTTTTGAACTGACAACTCACAAAATTTATTTTTTATGTACGAACTGCCAGACATCCGCTGGATTATCGATCGCGCTGCGGTCGTAGATACGATCGTAGCCTCAGCCAATGCGATCGATGCCCAAGACTGGCAAAAATTGCCCTCGTATCTAGCAGACGAAATAGATATCGACTATTCAGCCCACATTCCGCACTTCTTAACATAGTCAAAAATATGTTGACGATCAAACGTCATCCTAGGAATTTAATCGCCAACATATTCTCGATAAATAATGACTATTGAGAACCCATAAACACTCCTTAATAAAAACTCATATTTCTACATATCAGCGGAATGCTTGTAGACAAAGAATTACAGCCATTTCGTACCAAAAACTCCCCAATTAATATTAAGACCTGCGGAATGTGGGATTCAGAATTTCGAGGTGAAACTCCCCGAAGAGTAACCGCAGAAGAATACATAAAATCTAATCCACAACTGAAATTCCCTCCTATTTTTCCTAACTCAAAATTTCCTCCTACCTGGGAGTAAAAACTGCGCTAGGATAAGCAATCCGCTTGTGATTGAACTGTTCCCAAACCCGCACAAAAATCTCCGCGATTAGAGACATATCCTCCCGAGTCAAACCCGAATCGAGCAACTGATTATCCTGCCAGCGAGCCCTCAAAATCCGATTAACCATATTCAAAGCCTCTTCATGAGTAGCATCCTTGAGCGATCGCAAAGCAGCCTCGCAAGAATCCGCCAGCATCAGAATCCCCGTTTCCCGCGACTGCGGAATCGGCCCGTCATAGCGAAAATCCTCCTCCCTCACTTGGCGACTTGGGATTGTTAACTTTGAATTATCAGCATCTGGCACAGTAATCTTTAACTCTTGTCGTTCTTTTGCAGCAATTTGCTGCGCTTGGTGGTAGAAATAAGCAATCAACATTGTACCTTGGTGCTCGGGAATAAACGCCTGAATTGCCTTGGGCAATCGATGCTTCCGCGCCATCACCAACCCCTCGGTAACGTGCTTTTTAATAATGTCCGCGCTCGTCCAAGGGTTATTAATTTCATCGTGTTTGTTAGCCCCGCCCATTTGATTTTCACAAAATCCGAGCGGGTCGTGCATTTTTCCAATATCGTGGTATAATGTGCCAGTTCTGACCAGCTCAACATTGCAGCCGATCTCCCGGGCCGCAGCCTCCGCCAAACTAGCCACAAACAGCGTGTGTTGAAAAGTCCCCGGAGCCTCTGCAGCCAATTTCTTCAACAGCGGGCGGTTGGGATTGGCAAGTTCCGCCAGCCGGATCGGCGTAATCAAGTCAAAAACGTGTTCCAAATAAGGGCTGATGCCGATCGCCACAACGCTCCAAGCCAAACCGGCCAAACTTTGTGCGCCCACCGTACCGAGTACCACGTACCAAATCGCACCGGTAGCCGCGCTGGCAATCAGAGTCCCAACCAGATAAACGGTGCCCTGAGTCAAGCCGACACCCACGCCCAAAAGAGCCAATTCCTCGCGCGATCGCAGCCGCCCGGCCATAAAAGCGCCCAGCAATCCGCCCGCCCCGCTAGCCACCAAATGAATCAACTCCACATTTAAGCCAACGGGCAGCAGCGCCGACAGCAGCCCCACCACCGTCACCCCCACCGCCGAACCGTAGAAGCCGCCCGCTAAAATCCCGATCGCGGGCAAACTCGTCCAAGGTAGCCCCAAACTCACCAGCACCGGCGCGCTCAAAGTCAGCAGCAGCAATAGCAAATGATCTCTCCGGCGCAAGCGGTAGTGCCTTTCCACCAGCAGTACGATCGCAATTGCCCCCGCAACTAAACAAACAAAACCCGCCAGCCCCAGCCAATTCACCCCCCGCCGGCTCAAACCAAAATAGTCGAGCAACACGAAATCTTGCTGCGAGATTTCTTTTCCTTCTGCGACAATTATCTCGCCCTGCTCTACTGCGATCATCACCGGTTTGACGTTTTGCGCCGCTAATTCAGCTAGCTGTTTGGTTTCCTCGGGATCTCTGACCAGATTTGGGTGCAAAATCGCTGTTAACCCCTCAATCGCCAAAGCTTGGGACTCTAACGGCACTTCACCTGCCACTTGCAGCTTCACAGCTTCTTTCAAAATTTCTTTTGGCAAGCCCTGCGGGATACCTTGAGCCACCATCCTTTTTGCCACCCGACTCATACCCGTTTGGGTTTTGTGCCAAGCTGCATCCGACAAATCAAACAGCGAAGTATCGTAAATCTGTCCGAGCCCGGAAACCGATGGTTTTCCCAGGGCCTGCACAGCATTGAGATAGCGTTGGCGAGCCGAGGAAATACTGTCTGTCAGGCTTTGAAACTCGGCAGCCCGGACCTCACGGCTGTAAGCTTGCAGTTGAGCGACAGCATCCTGCTGAGACTTGTTGTCAGTCTGCGCAGCAATGGCGGGGGAATCCAAACTCAACCGCTCGTCCGTTGCACTGTTGTCCCCCGCTTGCGCCAAAATCGATCGCCACTCCCACTCGGGACAGCCCCGCAAGTAAACCTGAGCCGCATTTGAGAGCGCCGAGGGACTCGCAAACGGAAACGGGCCTACCGCCTGCCGCAGCTCGCTTCCCTGCTGCAAAAATTGTTGTAATTCTTGATAAATTTGTCGATTGACCGCTGGATCGAGCATTAATATCGCTACAGCCCCGATCCGCGCTGCTTTCCGCTGTTCTTCAGTAGTTTTGTAATCCGGGATGCTAGCAGTAGCAGGAGCCTTAATAGTCTGAGGAGCTTTCGTCCCCACATCCAGTTTCGGCTGGTTGTAGAAGCGGTGGCCCAGAGTGCTGCTTAGGGAAACTACCGCTACCAGCGCCAACATAGGGGAACGAGCTTGATTTTTGAGGCTTGATTTTGAGGTTTTACTTGTAAATCTCGTAAAAGTCTCGGGCAGAACCCATTTCTCACCCGACAAACGGCTCAGGAGAGGCCCGCCAGCGCGTGAAGTATCTGCTTTGCTGCCGCCATTTTGCACTTTAGCAATGTGTTGGCGCAGTGAGCGCGCAGCGCCTAGCTGCTCAATCTGCCGCATCAATGAGGAGAGCGTATTCATTTGTGTTGAAGATATATCACTGTTATCCAGCAGCTTTGTCAGAAATTCTGACTCTGCATCTTGATTGAGTTTATCCGAACAACCGTGGCTGAATATTCAACCGTTACACAAGACCTACTCACAACTACTCATAACTAGACAAATCTACTCCTGAGTATTGTGAAACTTACTTCCTGCTTCATTCTGGCGGTGTCGGCACTAACCAGTCCACAGGCACGAGCCCCGTCTAACTGACGGTTTTTGACAAATTAATCGCTGCATTTAAATCACGGTCAATAACAAAACCGCAATGACCGCATTCAAACACTCGCTCAGAAAGTCCGAGTGTTTCTTTTTTGGTGGAGCAATTAGAGCAAGTTTTGCTGGATGGAAACCATCGGTCAACTACTACAAGTTTTGAGCCATACAACTTGCACTTGTAGGTCAATTGGCGTCGGAATTCAAAGAAACCCATATCAGCAATAGAGGCAGCCTGTTTATGCAACGCCATCATCCCGGACACATTGAGGTCTTCGATCACTACTGTGCCGTGGTTTTTGGCAAGCAATGTCGTTAACTTGTGCAACGTATTTTTGCGAATGTTAGCTATTTTTATGTGCAATCTCGCTATCTTAAGCTGTGCCTTTTTGCCATTGCGTGAGCCGATAGTTTTATGGCGATTGAGCCACTGCATTCTTGACAACTTGGCTGCGTACTTTTTGTAGGATTTTGCTCCGACAATCACTTTACCTGTTGAAAGAGTAGCTAATGCTTTAATGCCGAGGTCAACTCCCACAATACTTGTTTGGCATGACTCTTGCGGTTCTACGTCAAATCTGAAACTGATAAACCACCTGGAAGCTTGACGGGATATTGTACAAGACTTGGTTAATACTTGTGGCAACCTTTCGTAAGTCTTGAAAATGCCAATTACAGGAACTTGGATTTTGTTGTTACCCAAAATTTTGACTGTTCCTTCTAACGTGAAAGAGTCGCGCTGCCCTTTTTTCTTAAATCTCGGTACTCCCGCAGTCTTGTTAAAGCACCGCTTCCAAGCTTGGCGCAAAGCCATTAATGCCTGTTGCGGTGTAGATTTACTGCACTCGTAATACCACGGATTTTCTGATTTCACCAGGGTTACTAACAGTTTGTGCAGGTCAATAGCTGTGGGAAAGTTAAGTTTTTCATCGGGATGGGATTTGTTATACTCAAGAATGTTTTTGGTTAGCCACAATCCCCAATTCCAAGCATGGCGTGCTACTCCACAGTGCTTGGCGAGCATAGTGCGCTGCCTGTTATTCAGTTTCAATTCTGTTTTGAAGCCTAACAGCATTGTTACCTCTCGATCGCTTTGAGTCACACTATATACTGATTCACATCTACTCATTTCTTATGAAATGAGTAGATGTGAATAGGATTTTGGTTACAGCTTCTCACCCCTCACGCTACTTTGCGTAAGTATCGCCAGCAGTTGGGTTTCCTGACTGTGGCCAACAACGCCAGCAGCTTCTTTGCTTCCCTTGTCCATCTTGAACAAAAATCGCGCGCTGCGGCTAAAAACCCGGTTTCTCCCTCGATTCTTCCTTTTCCAACCCCATATTCTCGTAGAAACCCGGTTTTTTGGGGCAAGCGCGTCCGATTTAATTTTTTACTTTTTAATCTTTAATTGTCGCTCTCCTTCGGCTTTCGTTTTTGACTTGTTAATTGCTAATTGCTAACTGCTGATTGCTAATTTATGGTTTCGCCTCCCTGTTAAAAGCTCAAAAATTTATATTTTACGAGGTCTAATCACATAAGGTGCAGCCACCCATCGGGCTAGCGCTGCGGAAGAAGGGCCGACATCGGGTGTGTACACTCCCGCCCAAACAGCAAACAGGTTATTTGCTAACTCTACAATTTTTGCATCGCTGCCCGTTCCCCAGAGCGAGGGTTCTCGGCCACAGACCAAGGGCCCTGGTTCTAGCGTAGCCGAAGATACCTGTCGCCATTCTACAGGAATCGCAGCAGCGCCGTTGTAAGCTCCAGACAAAGCTCCCGTCAAAGCGCAGGTGAGTTGTCCGGCTATGCCACAGCGAGCAGCCCGCAGCACTGACAAGCGCAAGTCTTCTGGGGTGTTCAAGAAACAGTAGAAAGCTAGGGCAATGGGAATCAAATTTCCTGGGTGGACAATTGACTGGGTTGGTAATCTTTTCTCCCCCTCGCCCTGTCTTTCTCCCAAAGCTGCGGCGCTTTTGCACAGATGAGTGGTGGCTGTTTCTAAATCGGCTCCCCGTTCTAGTAGTATTTGCACTTGCAGCAGCAGCTCTGTTAAGGCATTATCTGTTTTCAGGTAAGCAATTGTTTGCTCGATTGCTGTCGCCGGGTCAAGTTTATTTTTGAGAGTTCTGGCGATCGCATATCCTACTGCTAAAATTGCTGTCTCCCATTCTGGTTTGTTTTCCTTGGGCCAAACCTCTATCGCCAGCATGATTTTTTCTCGCAGCTTGGCTTTATTTTCGTGAAAAAACATCGCCGATGGCAGCGCAGCAACGGCAGCTTCAGAAGGGTTAAGCAGGCTTTGAAACTCACTGCTTCGGGGATGATAGATTTCGGAATTGGCAAATGCTTCCCAAGTATCGCGCCAATCTTTTAAATCTAAACCCCTAGCCCGAATTAAACTTTGAGCGCACGCCACCCCAAGTCTCCCGCATTCGGATGATTGTTTGCCTGTTGGGATTTTTATCTGGGGAGAATTCAACGTTAATCTTGCCCCACCCTGTGTCAAGTGTTGGTGTTTCGTCAGTTGTAAAATCGGCGGCAAGTCTCCTATTTCGGGGGGAATACCCACGAGTTGCCTCTGGTATTGCAGACCTATAGAATCTCCTAAAACTGCCCCCAGGATGGTTCCTTGAAACTTGCTCAACAGGGAATGCCGCATTTTAATTTAACTCAAGTTCTTACTAATTGATAATTTGTAATTTGTAATTTATAATTGGCAATTTATAATTATTCCTGGTTTCCGTTACATAAGACTTACTCACAACTACTCACAACTAGACAAAACTCGTCCTATGTAGTTAGAAGCTTACTTCCTGCTTCATCCTGGCGGTGTCGGCACTCACCAGTCCGCAGGCACGAGCCCCGTCTAACTGACGGTTTTTGACAGAATAATCGCTGCGTTCAAATCGCGGTCAATCTTGAATGCACAATGGTCGCATTCAAACACTCGCTCATCCAAGGAAAGTGTTTCTTTTTTGATTCCACAGTTAGAGCAACTTTTGCTATAACCTTTCTCAGAAAAATGAGGTACTATAGGGCATAGGGCATAGGGCATAGGGCATAGGGCATAGGGCATAGGGCATACCTCACCACGCGATCGAACCGCTGTAGATGGGAACCAACGGTCAACCACTACCAGCTTAGAGCCATACAATTGACACTTGTAGGTTAACTGGTGGCGGAACTCAAAGAAGCCCAGATCAGCAATAGATGTTGCCAGATTGTGATTAGCCATCATGCCTGACACGTTGATGTCTTCAATAACTACTGTGCCGTGGTTTTTAGCAAGTAATGTCGTGAGTTTGTGCAACGTATCCTTGCGGATGTTAGCTATTTTCCCGTGCCGGCTAGCTATCTTCTTGACTTGTGCCTTTTTCCAGTTGCTTGAACCGATAGTTTTATGGGGATTGAGCCACTGCATTCTTGACAGCTTAGCTCCGTACTTTTTGTAGGATTTTCCTCCGGAAATCACTTCACCTGTTGAGAGAGTAGCTAATGCTTTAATGCCGGTGTCAACTCCTACGACGCTTGTTTGGCATGACTCTTGCTGTTCTACATCAAATCGGAAACTGATAAACCACCTGGAAGCTTGACGGAATATCGTGCAAGACTTGGTTAATACTTGTGGCAACCTTTCGTAAGTCTTGAGAATGGCAATTATGGGAACATAAATTTTGTTGTTACGCAAAATTTTGACTGTTCCTTCTAACGTGAAAGAGTCGCGGATCCTTTTTTTCTTAAATCTCGGTACTCCCGCAGTCTTGTTAAAGCACTGCTTCCAAGCTTCGCGCAAAGCCATTAATGCCTGTGGCGGTGTAGATTTACTGCACTCGTAATACCAAGGATTTTCTGACTTCACCAAGGCTACTAACAGTTTGTGCAGGTCAATAGCTGTGGGAAACTTGAGTTTTTTATCTGGATGAGCTTTGTTATGGTCGAGAATGTTTTTGGTTAGCCACAATCCCCAATTCCAAGCATGACGCCCTACTCCACAGTGCGGGGCTAACTGTGTCCGTTGTCGGTCGTTTAGTTTCAGTTCGGTCTTAAAACCTAGCAAAATCAAGCCACCTCTTTAACCGCTTGAGTCATGCCATCAATCAACTTCTTGTTCTTTTAAGGAATGGTTTTCCATCTAAAACCTGCCCTCCTCTGAACAATCAGTGAATTTTTAATTTTCAATCAGGTAAGTAACTAGAGCTTGCAGCCCCAGCCGGTAACTTTCCGATCCAAAACCGCTGATTTGCCCGATCGCCACCGCTGCGATAAACGAGTGATGCCGAAAAGCTTCCCGACGGTAAATATTGCTCAGATGAACTTCTACCGCAGGGATATTCACCGCGGCGATCGCGTCTCTAATTGCCACACTCGTATGAGTATAAGCTCCAGCATTGATCAATAAGCCTTGGTGCTGCCCTGACATCGAGTGAATTGCATCCACCAAGACGCCTTCATGATTAGACTGCTGAATTGAGACTTTCACCTGGAGGGCTTGCGCTTCTCGTTCTAGCAATTTGTTGATATCATTTAAAGTCGCAGAACCATAAACCCCAGGTTCTCGCTGACCCAATAGATTCAGATTAGGGCCGTGAAGTACCAGGATATTTAACAATTTTTAAAATTCCAGCGCCACAAAAATTCTGAGAGTTTTGACTTGGGATTTAGAACCAGTCTGCCACCTCAAACCTCAAACCTCACACCTCAAACTTCAATTCCCGTGCCGACTAACGGCGATTTCTCGGTTGGTTGACAGGAATAGGAATCGGTTCGAGTTCCGGTTGAGCTTCGGGATTCAGCAGTCCTTCTATCAGCTTGCGAACCCATTCTTTAATTTGTTCCAGCACCTTTTCAATGTCTTCCATTGAACGGATAGCTCCTTTTTTTTATAGTCTAGATTGCTAAACCGATGGCTAAATCCCTGAATATAAGCAAGCACGACTTTGAAACCAAAGGTCAAACTTGCTTTCTCGCTTGCTGGTTATTTTGAGCAATGGAGAGAATCAGTATATTTGCCGATCAGTCCTATCTTATTATCATAACGAATCTTTACAGATAATCAAGAGGCAAGGGGAAAATTGCGGAACTATCTCGGGGTACAGAGTGTTAAATAAAGCTTAAGGTTACGGCTGACTGTTGACAATTGACAAAACGCTGGATATTTTCTACGCTTTTGCCAACAATAATTTACGCCGGAGCCGATCGAGCGCCGTACAGCTACTGAGATTCCGAATCCAATCGCGGCCTCGGGCATCGCCAAAGCGGTATTCAAAACTTTCTGCGTCGCCACCTTTGCCCGCTAAACCAACATAAACCAGTCCGACAGGTTTAGCGTCTGTGCCGCCTCCGGGTCCGGCGATGCCTGTAATGCTCAATCCCCAATTGGTATTGAGACCCGCGCGCACTCCGGCAGCCATTTGTTTTGCCACTTGGTGGCTGACTGCCCCAAATTCGGCTAAATCTTGTGGATTAACAGCTAATAATCCTTCCTTAACCCGATCGTCGTAAGAAATAATCCCGCCCAAAAAGTACCTCGAACTGCCTGGAACACCGGTCAGCATCGCTCCCAACCCGCCTCCCGTGCAAGATTCAGCCACGCTAAGAGTTTCGCCAGCCAACAGCAGCAATTTACCCACAGTCGAGGCGAGGGTATCGGTATCGGCACCGTAACAGTCCTTGCCAGCAATCTGCAGCAACTGTTGTTCGATCGGCTCGATTAAATTCTTAGCAGCAGCCTTCGACTCTGCGCGGGCCGAAATCCGCAGTTTGACCTCGCCGTGATTGGCGTAGGGAGCCACAGTAGGATTAGTTAAATTCAGAAAACTATCTACCTTTTCTGCCAGTGCCGACTCAGAAATACCCCAAAATTTCAGCGTGCGGCTGTAAATAGTTTCGCTGCACCAGCCGTTATTTTGCAGGTAAGGAACGGCGGTTTCTTGCCACATCAAGTGCATTTCCGCCGGTACGCCGGGAAATGTCATAACTGTGACGTTAGGAACCGGCTGCCAAATAATCCCCGGTGCAGAACCGCTGCGGTTTGGCAGAATGTCTGCAGTTTCGGGAATTAAAGCTTGTTTGCGGTTGCTGGGACTCATGGTGCGTCCCCGCTGGGCAAATTTGTATTCGATATCTGCGATAATTTCCGGCTTTTCTATTAAGGGAACCCCAAAAAAATCGGCGATCGTTTCGACTGTGAGGTCGTCTGGTGTCGGTCCGAGCCCTCCGGTGAAGATTAAAAGTTGCGATCGACCCACGGCTATTTCTAACACTTGTTTGATGCGTTCTGGATTGTCCCCCACCACTGTTTGATAGTAGTGAGGGATTCCCAAACTCGCTAATTCTTTGGCTAAAAACTGGGCATTGCTATTAAGAATATCGCCTAACAGCAATTCAGTGCCAACACAAATAATTTCAGCAACCATTATTCGATTTTAGATTTTAGATTTTAGATTTTAGATTGGGGAATTGGGGAATTGGGGAATGACAAAAGTCAACAGTCAACAGTCAACAGTCAACTAACTATCGAGCGTGTCTCCAAACTTTCCAGCTAGCGTATCCCAGCAAACTTGTTGCACCCATAGCGTAAATTACGCCGCTCGGAAGCGAAAAAGCTAGGGCTAAACTTCCCACCCACAGTGTCAGCGAGTAAATAAATAAAACCGCAAATCGATGGGATAGTCCGGCTTGTAGAAGTCGGTGGTGGAGATGACGTTTGTCAGCAATAAACGGTGACTTGCCGTTGCGAAGTCGATCGAGAATCACCGCCGACATATCTAAAATCGGTACAGCTAAAATTAAATATGGCAGCAACACAGAAGTAACAGCCGTAGTTTTAACTAACCCAATTACTCCCACTCCAGCGAGAGTAAACCCGATAAAATAAGCCCCGCCATCTCCCATAAAGATTTGAGCCGGATTGAAGTTGTAGCGCAGAAATCCCAAGGCCCCGCCAGCTAAAGCTGCTGCAATCAGGGCCGCCGCCGGTTGGTGCATCGACAGACTGACAATCAGCATCACAACGGCAGCAATCCCTGAAACTCCGGCAGCTAAACCGTCCAAACCGTCAATCCAGTTGATGGCGTTGGCCATGCCGACGAGCCAAATCACGGTAATTGGCAAGCTCAGCCAGCCAATATCTGTCATTCCCAGGGAGGGAACTGTGAGAAACTCAATTTGCACGCCTGCCATCCAAGCGATGCTGGATACGCCAACTTGCATGAGCAAGCGTTTTAAGGCCGAGAGCGAAAATAGGTCGTCTGCTAAACCGATGAGGAAGAATCCGATGCCGCCGAGGGTGACTCCCCAAATTTCGTATTCGTCTTTGGGATTGAGAACTTGTCCGCTAGCATCGATGAACCCTCCTGAGAGCCAGACAAATAACAGAGCACTGAGAGTGCCGAGAAAGATGGACACTCCTCCCAAGCGCACCATCGGGCGCTGGTGGACTTTTCGCTCGCCTGGCCGATCGACTCGCCCGCTTTTGAGACCAATTTTTTTGACTATTGGCGTACTCCAGAGGACGACGATCGCAGAAACCAGAAAAGCTACTACGTGGTACAGATACTGGTGCGGCATCCGAAATCTATTTTAAATAGTGCGGGGCAATTAGGCTGTTAGGCAGAGTCTACTACATTTCAGATGGCTTATAACAAGGAAACATCTTGAAGAGTGACTGGGGGTTTGGCAGGCCCAGATTTGCCGGAGTGGCAGTTGCCGTGGCGCGAATTGTGAGGTTTTTAACTCATAACTCTCGAATTAACGATTTGAAATATCGACTCTTTCGCGATCGATCAAAAGAGTGGATATTTGGCGAGCGGGCGCAGCCCTAGCGGTATTTTTCGCAACCGACAATTACCGTTAGTCAAACCAGCCCCGCCCGACAAATATCTTTACTAAAAACCGTCCTGGCAATCGATATTTTTGGTAAAAACCGCTTGTCAATATCGCTCCCGACAACTCTCAATCTTTTGCTGCTCTTTTACCCTTTTACCCGTACACTTCCAACTACTAATTCCCCATTGCCGATCAGGAAAATTAAGCTAATGCCGGCACTTTCAAGTACAAGTGCGGATATAACGGGAAGCGATCGCACAGTGCCGCTACTCGTCGCAGGCATTCGGCCGCGACGCTTTCATCATCGGGATTTAGCAGTCGATCGGCGATAATATTGCCAATCTCGGTAAATTCTGCTGTTCCCATTCCCCTGGTGGTCATCGCCGGCGAACCGAGTCTCAAACCGCTGGTGACAAAGGGCGAGGCCTGATCGAAAGGCACGCTATTTTTATTAGCAGTAATATTCACACCGCTGACTAATTGGTCGGCTTGCTTGCCGGTCATATTTGCCGAGCGCAAATCAACTAGCATTAAGTGATTGTCGGTGCCACCGGAAACGAGTTTTAAACCCCGTTGCTGCAACTGTTCCGCTAAAGCGCGGGCATTTTCAATTACTTGACCCGAATAAGTTTTAAATTCAGGCTTTAATGCTTCGCCGAAAGCTACTGCTTTACCCGCAATGACGTGTTCTAAGGGGCCACCTTGAGTGCCGGGGAAAACTGCTTTGTCGAACTTTTTGCCGAGTTCCGGGTCATTGGTCAAAATCAAGCCGCCACGGGGACCCCGCAGGGTTTTGTGAGTGGTGGTGGTGACTGCATGACAGTGAGGGAGGGGGTTGGGGTGGTGCCCTGTGGCGACTAAGCCGGCGATGTGGGCGATATCGGCGAGCAGGTAGGCTCCGATTTCGTCGGCGATCGCTCTAAACTTCTCAAAGTCGATAATTCGCGAATATGCTGAATAGCCACAAATTAGCAATTTCGGTCGGTTTTCTTTTGCCCGTGCCAAAATTTCGTCGTAGTCGAGCTGTTCTGTTTCTGGGCTGACGCCGTAGTGAAAAGCTTTGAACCATTTGCCGGATACGTTGACCGGCGAACCGTGGGTCAAGTGTCCGCCGTGGGACAAATCCATGCCCATTATTCCGTCTCCGGGTTCCAGCAAGCTCAAAAATACTGCAAAGTTGGCTTGAGCGCCGGAGTGGGGCTGGACGTTGGCGTGAGCGGCGCCAAATAGCTGTTTGGCGCGGTCGATCGCTATTTGCTCGATGCCGTCAATAAATTCGCAGCCGCCGTAGTACCGTTTTGCTGGCAGTCCTTCGGCGTATTTATTGGTCAGCACTGAGCCTTGAGCTGCCATTACCGCGGTTGAGGTAAAGTTTTCGCTGGCGATGAGTTCTAGGTGGTCTCGCTGCCGCTGGAGCTCTTGCCCGATTAAATCGGCAATTAGCGGATCGGTTTTGGAAAGGAATTCTAAGTTACTGTCCGTCACAATAATCAACCTCTTGACAAATTTGGGATTGGGAATTGGGGATCTTATACCGTACTACGGATTTCGCACCATTGACATAAATATTACGTTGTGTTCAGGGTAAGCCGTTTGTCCCCAACTCCTGACATACAATGAAATTACTGGTGTGAAACCTGCCGGAGGTATCAAATGTTAGTCATTCTAATGGAAAATCAGATGCTTGCCCCTCAGTGTGTTTGCCAAAGTTGTTTGCTGGCCGATCGTACTGGCCAACCGCGCTGGAGCGGTGGAGAGCTTCGTTGCGGGCATCGAGTTGCTAAACCTACGGAAAATTTGCCCGATCGGTACGAGTGTCAAATGGGCTTCACTATCGCTAATATTAAATAAGAAAGCCTGCATCGGGTAGTTGAGGCTGCTCCCCGCTGAGTGAAAAGCAAGTTCCGGGCGAGTCGGAACACAAACCCTGCTGCTGCGTTATCCTGAGTTTAATGGAATTGATAGTTAATCGATCGACTCAGGAGACTTTTTTATGACTTGGCGCGGATCTACAACTGTTCCAGACCGGATTTTTGCTTCTTTGCCTTATTTGCTCCCGCTGATTGACGGGCTGTCGTTTGGCAGGTATCTGTTTGCACAGTTTCCTGTTTTGCAACTGTTTTTTGTCCCGCTAGCTCCTTTGCTTCAGATTTATAGTTTGCCATTAGCTAGCTTGATTATCTTCTTTGCCCTGTATTTAGGAGTAGTTAGAAACGAAAACATCAGTCACTTCATTCGTTTTAATGCGATGCAGGCGATTCTTTTAGACATTGTTTTGATGCTGTGCGGTCTGGTTTTGCCGATTTTTTCTAAAGGCTTACAAGTGGCATTGATTGCGGAAACTCTTTATAACATGGTGTTTCTGGGCGCTTTTGCTGCATTTGTCTATGCAGTCGTTCAGTCGCTTTTGGGACGCTATGCAGAGATTCCTCCGCTTTCGGATGCTGTTTATATGCAGGTTCGTTAGTCAATGGGCAGTTGGCAGTTGGCAGTTGTTAGTTGTTGGTGATAATTACCAATTACCCATTACCAATTACCGATTACTAATAACTACTGTATTTTCAAGACTGCCGATGCCTTCAATTTCAATGCGGACTCGATCGCCTATTTGTAGCGGCCCTACTCCTTGCGGCGTTCCAGTCAGTATCACATCGCCGGGAATTAGGGTCATTATTTGACTGATGTAGGAGACGAGAAAGTCGGGGGAAAATACCATGCGATCGATCTGGGATGACTGTACGGGTCGCTCGCTCTCATTGACAAAAGTTTGCAATTGTGCAGCAGGACTCAGCTCGCGGACAATCCAAGGCCCCAAGGGACAAAACGTATCGAACCCTTTGGCCCTGGCCCACTGGTTGTCCCGCTTTTGCAAATCTCTGGCTGTTACGTCATTGGCACAAGTATAGCCCCAAATTTTGCTGTGTGCTTGTTCGGGAGTGCAGTTGGTACAATGTTCGCCAATTACCAGGGCCAATTCTCCTTCGTAGTCTACCCTTTCCGACTGCTGCGGATAGCGAATCGCTCCACCTGGGGGGATGACAGCACTCGGAGGCTTGAAAAACAGCAGGGGCTCAGCAGGTACTGGGGTTCCCATCTCGGCGGCGTGATCGACATAATTTTTACCTACGGCTACAATTTTTGAGGGAGAGCACGGGGCGAGAATTTGGTAAGTATCTGGTGAAAGTTCCACATCAGTTGGTTGTCCTTTTAACCAGGGAGGTGCATCAAATACTTGAACGCTGTGACTAAGTTGCAGTAAACCGTAATGGATGTGTCCCTGTGTTGTTTTAACTCGAACGTAGCGCTGGGCCATAGGTTATACCATTTTAGATTTTAGGTTTTAGGATTCTAGATTCAAAAAGACTCGCGCAAGTCCTAAATAGAATATATATAAACATGGATTTAGGGAGAAATACTGAAAATTTATTGCTCGATCGACCTTCTTGATTTTTGCGGTACGATTGTCAAATCGATTTCTGTGCAAATTCCGTGCAGCGGTTTGTCCCAGGAGTCAACTGGTAGTTGCCGGACTAAGGCAAATTCAAAGATTGTGCCGATCGCTATTTTTGATTCCCACTCAGCTAAACTGAACATTCTGTCGTAATAGCCGCCGCCGTAGCCCAAGCGATAGCCACGAACATCGCAGCCTACGGCGGGTACAAGCATTAAATCTACTTCTGAGTGGTCTATTTTAGGAGCATCCGGCAGGGGTTCGAGTATGCCATAAGCTCCAGTATGTAAAGCATCTCCGGGCTGCCAGATGTGCCAGGATAGCTCTTTGCCGACACAGCGGGGAAATCCCCATTTTTTAGGGTTGGGAATGGCATTTGTGGGATAGGCATCTTGGGTGTCTCGATAATTGAGCAGCCAAGATGCCTCCTCCACAGAAAATGTAAATAGGGGACTTAAATCTGGTTCTTGGCGACAACTGAAGTAGGCGAGGATTGTTTTTGCTTGGGTGAATAGGGGCGAGTTTTGCAGGTGATTGCAGAGTCTGGCGCTCTTTTGTCTCCATTCTAGTGCTGATAAGGATTTGCGGGTGTTGAGGAGCGATTTTCTTAATTCTGTTTTAGTTAATGAAGGTTCAGCAGTATTCATATTTTCGATTGAATCTCTCGTTTTAGTTCCAGTCCCACAGGGGTTTTCAACCCCTGTCTCACAGAGAAAGTTCTCTAAAAGAAGACTACAATTAATTGTATTTTCATCACACTCTGTAGTCGGTTTTAACCGACTTTAGCTTTGAGGCAGGGGTTTCAACCCCTGGCGGACTGTCGGAAAGTATCAACAAACTGGATTTGATATTAAATATTGTCTCACCACAGGACAAAGATTGAATAAACTTTGATTCTCCTGTTCTTCTATTTCAACTAACGATCGCCTCCCCAAAGATTGCAGGCCGTTGAATAAGTCGGAGGGCGATAAATCGGTATCTTGTAGCAATTGCTCTATTGAGACTGAATTTGCTTCGCGACTGAGGCGACCTATGAGGTTTTTTTCTAATTCTGACAAACGATTTATCTGCGGGTGCAATGTTGCTGCCAATTCTTCCCCTAAGAATAGCATATCATATTTCAAAAATTCTGCAACCCTACCTCGGAATATTTCTTGAATGGTGGTGGCGACTATTTTTAACCACAATGGATTGCCTCGGTAGGCGTTAATTAAGTTTTGCCATGTTTCGGGATTGAGTAAACTTTTTTGTCGCAAAATTTCGGTAGCGGCTACACCTATGCCTTTGAGTTGCAAAGTACGAACTGGTGAATTTTCACCTTTTAAAGCGGTAATTTCTTTGGGAGGTTCCCAACTGTTGAGGATTAAACAACTGTTGTGGGTTGTTTCTCCGATTTGTCTGAAGAGGATGCTGTAATTTTCGCATTCTGGGCGGTAATTTCCTGCTAGTTGTCCGCTGCTGAGAATGGTTTGCACGTCGTCGAGGATAATGAGGCAGCGGTTTTTTCGCAGATATTCCATTAACAGGGAAAGTCGATCGGGGATGTTGGTAGGGAGTTCGATTTCGGGTTGATTTAAAATAAATTTTAGGAGATTTTTTAGGGTTGTTTCTAAGGGTGGGGAGTGGCGGAGACTTCGCCAGATGACGTATTCAAAGTTATGCTGAATTTTTGGGATGAGGTGGAGGGAAAGTGCGGTTTTGCCGATACCGCTGAGTCCAGATATTGCTGCGAGGGTGCACTTTTCTTGGACGATCCATTTTTCCAGGGTGGCGAGTTCGGATGTGCGATCGGACAATGCTGACCAACGCTTGACTCCCCTGGGACGGGAAATTGGTTTGATTGGCGATCGTCGCTGGGAGTTATTTGAGCGAAAATAAGCTAATATTATGGCGGAAAAAGCCCGTTTGTACTCGATTCGTGTGAAAGAACACGAGGAAGCTGGCAAGGCAATTTTGGCTGACACTCAACAAGCGATTAAAGGTTCAATTACTCTCGCTGATTTGCTGCGCCGTCCTGGTTTTCATTATGTCGATTTGGAACGGTACAATTTAGGCAATTCGAGTCTGAAGTTAGCTGAGAAAGAAGGTGCAGAAATTGACATCAAATATTCCGGCTATTTGCAAAGACAGCAAAATCAAATTGATGACATTGCCAAACACGAACGCCGACAATTGCCTGCAGATTTGGATTACATGGCAATTACAACTCTGTCGAAGGAGTCGCGGGAAAAGTTGGCTAAAGTGCAGCCGCTGACTATTGGCCAAGCGGCGAGAATTGGCGGGGTGAATCCGGCTGATGTTAATGCTTTGTTGATTTTTCTGGAACTGCGAAACCGTCAGCAGCCGGCGGGTGTCGGAAAATAATTTGATGTTGCTGGTTTCGACTACGCTCAACCAGCGGCAGATGATTAATTAACCACCAACCACGGGAGAATTTAATTTATATTGCTCCAGAAGATTATCCAATAACTGCAAAACATTCCCGAAGATAAGCTCGCACAACTTTATGACTTAATTGACTACTTTCCCCTGAGTTTACGGAGAGAGCGTGCACAGCCCCGCACTCCCGGTTTACTCACCGGACAACTCGGGGACGCTTTCTTTGAACCCCAACCAGAAGAGGAATTCAAGCAAGGCGAATGAGCTACCTCCTGGACACCCACATTTTGCTGTGGTGGCTCTTTGATGACCCCAAACTCAACAACGACTGGCGAGACATCGCATTCTCGTAAGCAGCGCCTCTGCCTGGAAAATTGCCACCAAATCACCCATCCGCAAGCATTTTTAGTATGGGCGCTAGGGACTTGACATATATCAAAATAATAGACTATATTAAATATGGATGCAGCAGACATGCTCTAAGCATGACATCCCGTTACCCACTAGGGTCGAGGAAATTCCGGTAAAGACGTTCTGAATACCAAAACTGATTTTTTGGCGAAGGCTCCTTAAGGAGCCTTTGTTATTTTATGGCTGCGGTAATTTCTTATTATTCAATAAGTTTTTGGCTATAACGAAGAAGCCGACTTTTTTCACTTTACCTATGCCTTCGTATTTAGGGTAAGCACTTAGTACGTGTAATCTCAGCTTTTTAACTTCTTTGAATACTGCAAACACAACGTAATAATCAACCTCTCTACCATTTGAGTCTAAAATTTTAACGGTGGCAAAGTTTCCATACCCAGCGTGACAAACTAACGTTTCTTTATCGCCCAATGAATTAATAATACTCGGTAACTGCTTTGATAGTTCGTATCTCTCAAAATTAAATTGTCTAGACTCTCTCGGCGCACTGTACATCAATAACTGTGATTCTTCGCTAGAAATATCATCTGAATCTTTAGTGAAGCAATGTAAACCATAAGTTACTATAAACTTGTACGTTATCTGATTTTTTTCGTCTCTTTGGTCTAGATACTCAACCCAGTGAGCATTAAGATGTGATAAGTCGTAGATATCACCATTTAGGATGAAATTTTTCCAGGCTATAACTTCGTTTACGGTATTGAACTTCATACTTACCCGAACATATTAACTAAGCTTCGGCTCATGTGTTTAAGACGAAGTGTTTGTCGGACTTGATTAAGGAGAGCCGACCCGGACAGTTTATAATACCCAGTACGTTTAGTCATGGAATGGAGACAAATGAGATAATCTAGAACGATAAAGGACACTATACCGCAAATCATAGATACTGGAAACTCCTAAATGTTTTTTGATTTGTTTTACAAAAAACCAAATATGCGGTATTATTAATGCTCTGCAAAAGTTAAAATACCTCTATGACTCATCCAGGATGGATAGGTGGTTTTCCGGGAAATTGGACTTATCAAGGTTATGCCAAACTGTTAGTTAAAGATACTGTTCAATTGATAACGATTAGCTTGCGTCTCATATTCATAGAAGAAGTTGAGATAGATGTAAAGCTAATTTGGGAAGGTATTGCTGACGAGGTTCTTCGGCAAATAGCTAGGCAAATGCACGAGGAGCGACAGCAAATTCTTGTTATTAACGGTAGCACATTACTAATTGGTTATTCTATCCCACCTTATGGTGGGATAACAAACTTTAATGTAGTCAAATTCATAACTTATTGGGGCTTAAATAAAGACTTTCATGTTGCAGAAAAGCCTAACTATCAAGTGAGAGCTTACTTAAATGATGAATTTTCATCAATTGACGATTCTTTTATTACAGAGTTTGAAAATACGCCAGGATCACGAAATATAGATGCCGATACCATAGCAGACAAGCGAAGTTTGTATTGTGCGTTAAACTCAGGTTATGAAGTCAAGTGCGGGAAGAAGTATGTTACTCATAAAGACCACGATATCTTGTACACAAAAAATATAGAAACTCTATACAAGCTTAGTTTTATAGATATTAGAATCCCCTTAAATAATCAGGGGATAAATAATTTGATTATCCAGGAAGCTCAAGAAATAGAAGTTTCTTTGGCTAGACACTTAGAAAATGTTCTTAATGATGTTTGTGCTTTTCTCAGCATTCTCTGCGATCGTGAAATCTTGCCAATTTATTATGATTATTCAATTTGCTCTCAAAATAAATACATTTCCGGTCGGATAATTCCTATTTGGGAGAGAAGAAGAATCCCCAGAATTAGCAAATCTTGGCCTACTGAAGGGATTCATTTTCTAGGTAATGTCACTTCATTCCTAGAATGTTGTCCTTTAAGTAAGCAACTTAGCAGGGGAATAAGACATTTAAAAATAACAGTTTACGAATCTACTGTCGAATTAAAACTTATGGCAGCATGTTCTGCAATCGAATACTTTTATTCCTACTGGTTTTGGGAAATAGACGGACTTTCAAAGCTAAGAGATGGATGTTCACAAAATAATCAACTTCTATCTGAACATAAAAATCTTGTCAAGAAGCTTAAAAATATTCAATCTTCCAGTGATAGCACGACACCAGCCCTTTCAAAAGTCATCCGATTCTTTGTGAACGACTTAAATATTGAAGGTAAAAAATACATGGATATGGATAACAAAGATATTCCTCTGTTTATTAAAGTTAGAAATGAGCTTTTGCACGGAAGTTTTATATCAGATGATCAAGAAATTTTTCAAGCTGAAGAGATAGCTCAAAAGTTGGATACAGAAATTTTATTGGCAATTATGAAGATAATTTCTAAAGCAGATGATGCTCAATCCTATGAAAGTTGGCCTGTCCGTCCACTAGAAAAAGATTTTTATAAATTTTCAGATGGCTGGCCTGAAATTAAAGATATATTAGATGAGTTACATAGTGAGGAAAAGTCTAAACGATTTTGGAATCGAGACTAAATATCCCACCTATATCAGTATACCCAGATACCCGACTTCTTTAAGCAGTCGGGTATCTAACAGCGATCGCATTTTACATTTAACTAGAATAACCTACTTTCCCATTTCCCGCCGGTATACGCGCAGTGACAATACAGCCTTTCCCCTCCTCGCTTTCTACCAAAATCTCCCCGCCCATCATCTCACAGTAGTGGCGGCTAATTGTCAGCCCCAATCCGGTGCCACCGTATCGTCGCGTTGTTGAACAGTCAGCTTGTACAAAAGCTTCAAACAACTTGTGCTGTTGTTCTTCCGACATTCCAATTCCGGTATCTTTAACAGATAAGCAAATCCAATCCCACTCTTCAACATTCAGGAGGGGACAAACTATCCCCACAGAATCAGTTTCACCCGCAGCCATAGAATTCTCAATACCCTCGCGCCCTGCAGCATTCGATTTTCCCCTTCCTGCAATCCGCCTGACACTCACTTTCACCGTGCCGTTTTTGGTAAACTTAGCAGCATTACTCAACAAGTGAATCAAAACCTGCCGCACTTTCTTAAAATCTCCGTGAATGATACCCGCACTTCTATCGCACTCTATTTCTAAAATATTTCCATTCTTTTCTATGGAAGGTTTCGCAGCACTCGCCACATTTTCTACCAGCAAATCGATGTCAAATTCATCGATTTCGAGTTTCGTCCTTCCCGCTTCAATTTTTGAAAGATCGAGGATATCGTTAATTAAGGATAGCAGATGCGTGCCGGCGTCGTAAATCTTCTGCAAGTCGGGTACAAAATTCTCCAATCCCTCCTCCTCGGCATCTTCTGAAAGTAGTTGACTGTAGCCGATAATCGCATTTAAAGGTGTCCGCAATTCGTGGCTCATATTTGCTAAAAACTGGCTTTTAGCAGTGTTAGCGGCGACGGCGGCTTCCTTAGCTTTTTCCAATTCTTTTGTATGTTCCGAAACCCGCTCGATTAGGTGATTGAGAGATACAGCTAATGAGCCTATTTCGTCTTGTCCGGTGACGGGGGCTCGCAAATCAAAATTAGACTCGGCGGCCACTTGTTCGGCAACCTGGGTGACGCTGATAACAGGTTGGGCGATCGCCCGACTCGTTTGGTAAGCCACCATTCCCGCCACCGCTACCGACACCAGCATACTCATAATAATTATGCCCTTTTCGAGGCCTTGCGCGTCCTCCATCAATTCACCGCCTTGCGACTCTTGCTGCTGGGCAATGTCAAGGATTTTGCTCACTTCCTGAAGGCGACTGTCGAGTTGTTTTGCACCTTCTCCGCTTTTAATTGCCAGCAATTTTCGGGCTAACTCTATCTGGGCTGGTGATAATTGTGCTCCCTGGATTTGCTGCAAGGTGGACAGGAGAGTATCGGCGTAAGATTCTAAATCTTCTGTGCAATCTTGCAGTAAAGCTTTGAGAATCGCAGGTTCTGCTGCCAGCCAAGCGGGTTTGCTGTCGGCAAACTTTTCTATTTTCAAGCGCAGGTTTTTTGCCTTATTAATACTCGCGCTCAACTGCTCTTTTTGCAATTCTAGTTGGGCCCCATTGTCTACAAAAGAATCTAGCTGCGCTCCCTGCAATTGCGCCGCCAGCGCTGAATCTTTAAAATTGCCCAGCAATTGGGCCTGCTGGTGAGCATCATTGAGTTGGTTTACTCCTTGTCCTTGGTAGTAGTCGGCTATTACCAGTCCGCTCAGGGAGCCTATAAATCCGATTCCTATTGCCAGGAAATACCCGCCACCAATTTTTTTATGGATTGGCCAACCGCCAATTTTAGATGGCAAGATTTTGCTGATTATTAAGGATGATCTTTCTACAAAATCCTGGCTGGATATTTTTTTTTGTGAGGTTTCTAGAGAAGCGACTTCTTCAGAAATAAAGAACGACATCAGTTTACCTACATTGCTATTTTTTGGGTTGACCTTTCGCGTTGCCACAGGTTTTTGCGGCGGGTTAAGTGGTTCTAACTCTAGATTGAACTCGCCCTGGCATTCCCAAACGGCAACTGATAAACTTGCTTCGTCCCCTGTTTTTTT
Organism: Microcoleus sp. AR_TQ3_B6; assembly: GCF_036702785.1. Lineage (NCBI taxonomy): Bacteria > Bacillati > Cyanobacteriota > Cyanophyceae > Oscillatoriales > Microcoleaceae > Microcoleus > Microcoleus sp. AR_TQ3_B6. Next base: position 36,776 of record NZ_JAUBVJ010000031.1, read on the forward strand.
TTAGCAAGCTAATTTTTGACATATGCAACCCCTGTATTTTGTTAAAATCTACCACGCTCTTAAGTTCTCCAAACGGAAAATGTTGTCTGTTTTCCAGTAGACATCTGCCAAAAAGCATCTGAAACTCTTGTCGAGTCAGAGGAGAAACTTAAATTCGGTTGATGTCTAATACATAATTAGGGTGTTGATGGCTGTTGCCAAAATACTTTTTCGACTCGTAAAAGTCTGCCACAGGCATAATAAAGAAAATTTTATCCGAGCATGGAGTTATTCCGGCCCAGAATTACACAGGCATAAAATTTTGTCTGACCGGTTTTGCCTGGGAGTGGCCCAAAGCTGATATTGTCTGTTAACAATGCACCCGATTGCTTCGCTTTGGACTTTCGCTGCCAGCAATGCGACGATTGCGGGACGATTTTTGTTGAGCATGCGACTAATTCACAGTACAGAATGTCACAAATGCGGCAGCCGATCGACTTTTTGCACCCTGGCGATCGACTTTTGGCATCGCTGCCCCGCAAAGACAAGTCTGAAGCGAAGTCGCGTAAGTTGAGTATAGCTGTAGGTCTTACCAAAAGAAACCCGGTTTCTGGGAGTCAACTGTTGGCAATTGCGAGTTCTGGAGTAGCAGGGGTCAATTCGAGCACTAGTGCTAACTTACCGTCTCTACCCAAAGCTTCATCTGCCAATTGTACCATCCAGCGATTGGGCTTAGCCTGGGGTCTGGCGGCCAGTACCACGGCCCACGCTTCTTGTTCTTTGCCGCGGCCCAACAGCGCAGCACAAACAGTCAAAGCTGTGGCTGTTGAACGGCTGATGCCGCTTTGGCAGCAGACGAGCAAATTGCCTGGGTGCGCCGACATTTTGAGGGCGAAGTCGATAATTTTTATTATGTCCTCAAGTTTAGCCAAAACCCGATCGGGGTCGTCAACGGGGGTGTCGAGGTCGTTAAATTCCAGCCGCAGTCGGTTCGGGACTTTGTGAAAATTTCTGGGTTCGCGCACGCCGGGACTGCCGATGCTGATCAGGTATTTGAGCTGGCGCCCGGCAGGGCGATCGACAATGTACTCGCTGGCTTCTGCTTCTGCAGCAATCAGGATTTTCGGCAGTTTTTCACCCGAGAAATCTGCAGAAGCTGAGGGGTCTAAATCAACGGTTTCTGCCGAGGTGCTGACATCGGGCAAGTATTGGGCTGCCAGGGCGCGAACGTCAGCAAATTCCCGGTTTAAAGCTGCTTCCAGAGCCAAAACAGCAGCCGGCGAGCCAATTTGACCGAGGGATTTAACAGCATTTTGACGCACTCCAGAGGTTTCGTCCCCCAGCAGCCGCACTAAACCTGCCACAGCTTCCTCTGTCCCAATTTGCCCCAAAGCAGCAGCAACTCTCCACCGCACATAAGATTCGCTGTCGCCGATGGCCAGCGCCAGTCCCGCTGTCACCATTTTTTGCAAGTTAGTATCTCCGGCTGTATTGAGGTTTCCGAGGGCAACCGCCGCCCTGCCGCGCACGAAAATGTCTCGATCCGAGAGTGCTCGCATTACCGCCACCGCAGCCACCTCGCTGCTGATTTCCCCCAAGGCAGAAACTGCACTGCCGCGCACGTCTGAGTCCTCATGGTTGAGGGCTTCCAGCAGGCCTGCCACAGCCGTTTCCGTGCCGATTTGTCCCAAGGCCTCGGCGGCCCTCAAAGAAACTGCATAGGAGTCGGGATCGTAGAGCAATTCTACTAAGCGGGGTACTGCCTCACAATCGCCGATTTTCCCCAAAGCCGCTGCTGCCCTAGCGCGGACGATGTGATTCGAGTCTTTGAGGGCGTTCATCAGCCAGGGAACTACCTCAGGGGCGCCGATTTTCCCGCAGTGGACGGCCGCCCGCCAGCGCACCTCGGAGTCTGGGTGTTTGAGCGCTTTGAGCAGTGCGGGGACGGCGATTTTGGGGTGAATTTTCCCCAAGGCCCAAACAGCCCAGACGCGCACCCCGGAGGCTTTGTGGTGGAGGGCTTTGACCAGTGCTCCGGCTGCTGGTTTCGAGTCGATTTCTCCTAAAGCCCAAGCCGCCCAAGCTTGCACTTGGGAATCTTCCGATTCGAGCGATCGGGCTAATTCCCTTACTGCTGCTTGGGAGCCGATTTTCCCGATCGCCCGAATGGCCATCCGGCGGACTGCACTTTCTTTGTGGTTCAATGCGGTTACCAGCATCGGAATTGCCCTATCGGAACTTGTCAGGGCCAGCAGTTGAATTTTGAGCTGGGGCGAGGTTGGGATTTTTCCGATTAATTTTATTGTGGCTGTTTGAAATTCTGGCTTTACCGTTCCTGCTAGCTTCGAGCCGAGTTTTAAATTTACTTTTAGGGCTAATTTTACTGCCCGCAAAGCCAGACTTTGCTGTTCTACTTGCGGCAATATTGTCGCCAAGGTGTGCATCCCTTGTTTTTGTTTCAAATATTTTTCATTGAATTGAGCATCGCTGAGCTCGGGTAGCTGTTGGATGAGGGTGGCTGCTGAGTTCATTGATTTACCTATTATTTTGGCGAGCGCTTGAGATTGCTCTTTTAAACTGTCTGTCTTAAAAAAAATACAGCGTCTACAAAACTCTACTTCTAAAAAAAGCTTGCACCACTTATAAAATATGTCCGATCCAACTATTTTTGCAACTCCCCAATTATTAATTATCGGGTTTGTTTGGGCAATCAGCTTGACAATTAGTAGCGCTTGCTGTTTGGCGGAGCTGGTTTTTTAGCTAGCCTAACTCTGCTATATCATTTTATAGCAAGTTGGCTGGAAATAGCGATCGGCTCCGTTGAACGCAGCGAACCGGAAACAGCTTGATTGCGAGACCGTCTCTCAACGAGCATAGGGCCCATTTTTCAAAACCTCAGCCAAAGCGTTACCGTTATCTCGCAAACCTTCGTAAAAAAACAGCACTTCTCCTTGAATGCCGCGACAGCGGTTGTAAGCAATTACTTGCAACAACAGCTCGGGATTTATGCTATAATGGCTGCCTCGATTCGCCAACAAAATACCGGGCGATACGCACTGTACTTGCTCGCCGCTAAGCTGTTCCCCAATCAGCCGATCGACCAATTGTTTGTAAGCGTTAAAATCGCGGCGATAAAACTGCGGGTGAAGCATATCGACCAACTTTTTGTCAACCCAAGATTGAGAATCTTGCAAATATTCTACCAATCCCCACTCATAAGGACTCGGCGACATCGACAGCAACAAATCAGGATTAATAGCTTTCAATTCTCGGTGCAGGCGAGCCACAAACTCAGTAATAATATCAGCGCGCCAGTGCAGCCAATGTCGCTCTCTACAATGCGCAGGCGGTTCTCTCCCGCACTCTTCTCGGTAGCGTTTAACCGTTTTTTCATCGTAACCGCCTTCTGCCGGCAGCGCAATGCGATCGTCTCCTTGAATGCCGTTTACCGGATAATTCTTAGCAACTTCCAGCATCAACCCCAGCAAAAATTCTTGCACTTCCGGGTCTAGAGAATTCATCCATTCAAAGTTATTTTTCTTAAGTAAATTGCCGCTGCAATCGCGCGCCGCCCATTCCGGTTTTTTCGCCAGTAAATGACCGCCGCTGAGATTGTAAGAACTCACAAATCCGTATTCAAACCAAGGAATAACTTTGAGTCCCACTCTATTTGCCTCAACAATTAATTCTGCCAAAGGGTCGCGACCTTGATAGCGGCTGTCAATTTCCGCACCAAATTCTTCGCGCATAATTTGAGAAGGATAAGCAGTAAAACCTCGGTTCCAAACTACAGGAAAAACTGTATTAAATCCCGTATCGGCGATAAAGTTCATTGCCTCAGCAATGTGCTGTTTTGAGGTGAGAACTTCGCAGTCGGTGCTGGGTATCCAAACGCCACGAATTCCCGGATTTTTAGATGCCAACGAACTTGGCAGCGCTGCTGAATTTCGTGCAAAAAAATCGCCCGCAAACCGCTGTTTGAGTTCCGAAGCCAAATGGCGAATTGCTGATTTAAAAGGTGTGAAAAATGGCATTTATTTATTCTTTTTTTGTTATAAGGTGCGCGCGGCGCACGCTACGTTGTTATTAATTGGTAGCACCGGATATTATTTATGGATAAGATGCTTTTATCGCTCGGTCTGCGAATCTAATTAAACGTCAAAGTTTTAGATATTGATTGATTGTAAAGAGCCTAGCTGATTTTTGTAAAGTTTAATATAATCTTTAGCTTTTGTATAGACATTCCATTCATCAAAGTTTAGAGTCCTAGCCTACAATAATTTATTCGGCATTTAAAAAATGGCAAAATACAAAGGGAATCAATTAAGTGTTGCGATCGCAAGTAGCGTCTTGGCTTGTGTAGCCATATTAACTCAATTTACTACCGAAGCACAAGCCGCTGTTCTCACTTAGGATTTTACGATCAATGCTACAAGCTTATTCAGGGACGGGCCCGATCCTTATATTGCTAATTACGAGGGTAATTTCTGCTTTGACCACTCATCTCTAAGGGGATATGGTGAGGAAGCAGTCAATCGATTTTAGATTTTAGATTTTAGATTTTAGATTGACCCCACGGATAAATGCTCTTTCTTGAGGATTTTCGATTTGAGATTTGGGATTGATTCCACGGATAAATCCGGGGGCTTGTACCATCAAGAAATGCTTGGTCAGTGTAATTTCTGCAGTATTCAATTATCTATTGTCCGGATTTGCACCGTCCTAGTATCAGAATGGTTGGTCTGAGAATTTTACGGAGACACCTAATTCAGAAAGTGGTGAGTATTATTTCACGCAGGTATCAGGTGGAGCGGTCAATGTCCGAAGAGAGGAAATTGGCAGGACTCAGCTTGAGCGGGTGCAGCTTCTGGGCTACTGTATCTGGAGTTACTTGGAGTATAGAGAATGATAAGTTTATGTCCCGTAGAACAGTTATCGGGCGTTCGATAGCAAATGATCCAAGTGCTACAGTTAGTTATTTTGGGCCAAAGATAGTGGTTTCCGAAGCAGTTCCAGAACCGACAACTATCGCAGGTGCTATTTTGGGTTTGACAAGTATTGTAGCAATCAAGAAAAGACAAAAGATGGCAAGTAACTAATAAATAGGGTGCGCACTGCGCACCCCAAAATTATACTATCGGGCTACTTCCAACAACTGCTGGCTTAAAGCTTCTTTCAAAAGTTCTGCCTTATCAGTTTGCTCCCAAGGCAAATCTAAATCACTGCGTCCGAAGTGACCGTAAGCCGCTACATCTTGATAGAAACGGCCGCCTCTTTCAGCGGGCAAATTCTGCAAGTTAAATGCTTGAATGATGCCCGCCGGACGCAGTTCAAAATGCTGCTTCACAACTTCCAAAAGGCGATCGTCATCAACTTTTCCAGTGCCAAAAGTTTCGATCATCATGCTAACAGGCCGCGCAACGCCGATCGCATAACTCAACTGCACTTCGCACTTTTGGGCCAAACCAGCAGCCACGATATTTTTAGCAACGTAGCGACAAGCATAAGCCGCGCTGCGGTCTACCTTCGTGGGGTCTTTCCCAGAAAAAGCGCCGCCGCCGTGGCGGGAATAGCCACCGTAGGTATCTACAATAATTTTGCGGCCCGTCAAACCCGAATCCCCTTGAGGCCCGCCGACGACAAATTTGCCCGTGGGGTTGACAAGGAAGCGAGTTTCTGCATCCGGCTTCACGCTAATATCGGCAAACACGGGTTCGACGACTGCAGCCCAAAGGTCTTCTTTGATTTTGGCTTGAACTGCGGCCGTTTCTGTGATGTCGCCGATCGTTTCGGTGTGCTGCGTAGAAATTAAAATCGTATCTATGCCAACAGGTTTGCCGTCCTCGTACATCACCGTAACTTGGCTTTTGCCATCGGGACGCAGGTAAGGTAACTGACCGGTTTTGCGGACTGCGGCGAGTTGACGGCAAATCCGGTGCGCCAGACTTATAGGCAGAGGCATCAATTCCGGCGTTTCGTTGCAAGCAAAACCAAACATCAAACCTTGGTCGCCTGCGCCGATGGCGTCCAATTCCTCTTCGCTAGCTTCTTCCCGGCTTTCCTGAGCCGTATTGACCCCTTGGGCAATATCGGGAGACTGAGAATCTAGAGCTACCAAGACCGAGCAGCTATTGGCACTAAAGCCGTTGTCAGCGTGGATGTAGCCAATATCGGCTATTTTTTTCCGCGCCAATTCTATGTAATTTATCTGAGCTTTAGTGGTGATTTCGCCCGTCAGCAGCATCAAGCCGGTGTTGACGACAACTTCGGCTGCGACGCGGCTTTTAGGGTCTTGGGTCAGTAGGGCATCTAAAATCGTATCTGAAATTTGATCGCAGATTTTATCGGGATGGCCTTCAGTGACCGATTCAGAGGTAAACAGGTAGTGGCGTGACAATGATTATTTCTCCTTTGATGGGGGCTGTTGCTGCGCGACATCAACGACCGACGAGTGATGTTTCAGGTAAAGACCCAGAATCATGGCGTCTGGGCTACCGTCGAATTTTTGTCGATCGAAAGAAGTCTTAAAGCAGGGTTTGAAATTGGGTAAAGTGACACTACTATAGCAAAGTCAGTCGAGGGAAGTCCTTAAAAACTTAGATTTTTTAGGATTCTCGATCGATCTTGTACACGGCTGGTCTACCCCCCTAACCTGATAAAGGTAAGATACAGTCAGGGTATCGCGTCGCGGAGGGACTATGGCAGGAATCCCAAAATCACCAAACTTAATCCAAACGGTTGCAGACCTAGAATTTCCCGGCGGCCCCATACCGATTGACTCTCCATTTTATATTGAGCGATCGCCCGCCGAAGCCCGAGCTTGCGCAGAAATTAGCAAGCCTGGGAGCCTGATTCGCATTAAAGCTCCCATAAAAATGGGCAAAAGTTCGCTGATGCTGCGCATAATTCACGCGGCCCTCGAGCGCGGATACCGCACAGTAACTGTAGACTTTCAGCAAGCCGACGAAGCGGTTTTTGCTACTTTAGATAAATTTTTGCGCTGGCTTTGTGTCAATGTCGCTCGACAACTCAAACTCGAACCAAATCTCGCTGAATTCTGGGATGAAGATATGGGCAGCAAGGTAAGCTGCTCTCTTTACTTTGAAAACTATTTGCTCGCCGAAAGTGACAGTCCGGTTGTCTTGGTACTCAACGAATTAAACCGAGTATTTAAACGCGCAAATATAGCTCAAGAATTCCTGCCACTGCTCCGTTTTTGGTACGAACAAGCTCGCGCAAGCGAAGCTTGGCAAAAACTCCGCATTGTCGTCATTCACTCGACAGAAATTTATATTTCTTTGAGTCTTAATCAATCTCCATTTAATGTAGGGCTGCCGATTAAACTCTCAGAATTTACTGCTGAACAAGTCCAAGATTTGGCGCGCAGACACGGACTGAACTGGAGCGATAGCTATCCGATCGAGCAATTAATGAACATGGTAGGGGGGCAACCTTATTTAGTGCATTTAGCGCTCTATCACCTGGCACTTTTACTGCAAAATCCTCTGTCGGTCGATCGGGATGAGTCTGGGGAGGAATTGGGGCTAGCCGAGTTGGAAGAATTGTTAATAGCAGCTCCTACTCACAGCGGAATTTATAGCGATTACTTGCGAAATCAGTCGATCGCCCTTCAACAGCAGCCGGAACTGGCATCCGCCTTCCAACAGGTTGTCGATGCTAAAAATAGCGTTCACCTCGAACCTTTTATAGCCTATCAGTTAGACAGCATGGGACTTGTCAAATTAGAGGGAAATAACTGTAGCTTGTCTTGCGAATTATATCGCCTGTATTTTCAAGAGCAAAATTTGTGCTCCGACAGTTTCTCGGCGGGTGGTTTGGAGGAGTTGCAGCAAGAAAATGAAAGGCTGCTAGCTTTGGTGAATGTGGACGAACTTACTCAAATTGGCAACAGACGGTATTTTGACAGTTGCTTGCGAGCGGAATGGAAACAGATGGCTCGCGATGGGTCGCCGATATCTTTGATTATGTGCGATATCGATTTTTTCAAAATATATAATGATACCTACGGACATCAAGCTGGAGATGATTGTTTGCGAGCGGTAGCTCAGACAATTCGCCAATCACTCCAGCGTCCTACTGATGTAGCTGCTCGCTACGGGGGTGAGGAATTTGCTGTGATTTTACCTCAAACTGATGCGGCGAACGCTCTGCTTGTTGCCGAACACATTAGAGTTAAAGTTAAAGATTTGAAGATTTTTTTTAAGCCGGAGAGATTTGACGGTCTGCCTAATTCTGTGGTAACGATTAGTTTGGGAATTGCCAGCGTTGTTCCGGGGCAGGAAAATGATGCAGCAACGCTGGTACTGGCGGCTGATGAGGCTCTTTATCACTCGAAAAGGCACGGGCGCGATCGCCTCACTATGAGTAGGCTTTGAAATTTTCGATTGGCTGCTGTTAATTAGGTAATTCGGGGGAAATATAATTCGTTTGTACACATACAAAGTCCGCCCGCGCGGACTCTGAAGAAAACGATAGTTAAGAACTGGATTTGATGTTAATAGCGGGGGACGGTTCGATCCACCACCATTGAGTAAGCATCGATACCGCCAACGATATTTTTAACGTTGGTAAATCCTCGCTCGGCTAACCACTGGCACATTTGAGCCGATCGCACTCCGTGATGGCACAGAACTAGGGTTTCTTTGTCGCGATCGAGTCTATCGTCAATTTCACCAGACCATTCGGGAAACTCGCTCAGCGGAAAAGCTGCAAATCCCGGCAGCGCCGCGAGTGCAATTTCGTGAGGTTCCCGCACGTCTACAAGCTGCAATTTCTCAGCATTGGTTTCGGCTAATTGGCGACCTAATTCTTCGACTGTAATTTCAGCAAAAAATTGTGACATTTGATTTAAAAAAAGTAGTCAATCGATTTTAGATTTTAGATTTTAGATTTTAGATTGTTAACAGTTAACAGTCAACCGTTAACAGTTAACCTTCATCAGTTAACAGTCAACAGTCAACCGTTAACAGTCAACAGTGATTAATTGAGGCGCGAAGGCGGTGAAATTAGCTCCGCAGGAGGCGTCGGTGCAGGAGGCCCGTCCAACTGGCTCACGCTGCCCCTCGGGTCAAGACAAGTGCCGATTAATCTGTCCGTGGGAAAGTCGAGCCTGCCGCTCAAGCCGACTACGCATTCAGCAAACTGTTCTGGCAATAAACTGCGGCGGCATCCATCGAGAACTAGCAGGGGAGCCGCTGGTTGAGTTCGAGTTTTGCCGTTAATATTCACTACGCAAGTAGCCAATTCGTTGGGACGCCTCACCCGCCGACAGCTAGAGAGCGCTTCGATACCAGAAATATTAGTTTTGCGGTTGATTTGGAGGGCGCATTTAGATATGTCGCGGGGGTGGAGCGCGTCAGCACAAGCGGCGGCGGCTGCCTCTGCCTCAACTCCGGCTTCGATTAGTTCCAGGGCGCAGACACGATAGGGATTCCTAGAGCGAGGAAATCTAAGAGTGATGGCTGATGCTGGCGAGATTGGCAGTGCACTGGCCAACAAACCGAGTGCTGCTAGCTGCGTGCCGAGAGCCAACATCCAGCGCCCGGTAGCGCTTGAGCCTGTCGGTGCTGGCTTTGGGGAAGAAGTGCGGGAAAAATTGCGGTTGTGCATGGCAGATCGAGTAGTGAGTTTTTTGGCTGATTGGGGCGATCGAGCGATCGGCTTTTCCTTCAGGATTTACCCCACATTATGGATCGCGCTGCGGTCGATCGTTTTTTTATCGATTTTTGTTGGAAATTTGACCGTTACTAACATATAATATAGAGTCTGCATAAAATTGCATACAGATATTAGAGAGGAAAATAAATGTCTCGATATCGAGGCCCCCGATTGAGAATCGTCCGTCGCCTGAAAGAGTTGCCGGGTCTAACCCGCAAAACCCCCAGACGAGATTATCCGCCCGGACAGCACGGTCAAAACCGCAAAAAGCTCTCTGAGTACGCGGTTCGCTTGCAAGAAAAGCAAAAACTCCGTTTCAATTACGGTGTGACGGAACGCCAACTGCTCCGTTACGTCCGCAAAGCCCGCCGTGTCACCGGCTCCACAGGTCAAGTGTTACTGCAATTTTTGGAAATGCGCTTGGACAATACTGTGTTTCGGATGGGAATGGCTCCAACCATTCCGTCCGCTAGACAATTGGTAAATCACGGTCACATAACTGTCAACGACCGTGAAGTCAATATAGCCAGCTATCAGTGCAAGCCTGGTGATGTGGTTGCGGTGAAAAATAGAGAGCGATCGCGCACAATGGTAGAAGCTAATCTCAAAGACCCAGGCTTGGCTCACTTGCCCAATCACTTGGAATTTGATAAGCAAAAACTGGTTGGCAAAGTTAACGGCGTTATCGAACGCGAGTGGATTGCTCTACAGATTAACGAACTGCTAGTGGTGGAATACTACTCGCGGCAAGCCTAATTTATTAGTCATCAGTCGTTGGTCATTAGTCATCAGTTGGTTGCTAGCAGAATAATTAATAATTGGGTACGAACCCAGTTATTGATTAATTGCTAAGCTGCGGACCATCTAAATTGAATGCAGAGACGGGTAGGATGCCCGTCCCACAAGAATTGTATAAAAATTGACTGTCAAATTAGATGCACAGCAGCTTACTGAATAATGAGGACTAAGGACTGACAACTAAAAATTAATAATTTTCAACACTCCCACCCCCTAAAAAGGGATGGGATTTTTTGAAGGTTTCGCTTCAAATACCCCTAAGCTTTTCTCCTATTTTATTGAAGTTTTTAACTAAACTTAAATAATGAAATAGGCATAAATAACTTATAATTTAGACAGGATAAATATTTCATGATGGTGGGGATCGCAGAGAATATCAAATGCCAACGATCGACTAGATATAAATATGCTTGAATAGCTTATCGGACCGACTGTCCAGCCAGAAAACCGGAGCGAGCGATCGCTAAACAGAGATTCAGCCGACGACGGGTTGCTCAATCGCGCCTCTTATTTTGCGACCCGAAATTAATATTAAGTCTGTAGTGGATAGACTAGCGCCTGCAATGAGCAACTGACTCAGTGAGTAAGTTGCTTTCATTTGTCATGTGGATTCCGTGGAATTCGAGAAGCCAGCGCCTTAGCGCAGCTTCGATCTATAAGTACGTTAATAGAGTGCGTTAGCTTAAGTATAAAGCAATACTGTTCGGTTAAGGATATTTGTAGACCCAGAAACCCGGTTTCTTTTTTGGTGCTTATCCAAACAGTATTGAAGCGTAACGCACCCTACTAATACTGTCTAATTTATTCCACCCATCGGCAGAATGTTGGTTTACTGTTAACTTCCTTGACTTGCCATTTGCTCAAACGAGACCTGGCTGATGGCATTAAATCATGTCATCAGCCAAAATTATTCCCTTAAAAAGTTTCTTGTCCTGTTGGTTCGTGGTCGACAAGACCTCGCTAGCCAAAATTATTCCCTTAAAAAGTTTCTTGTCCTGTTGGTTCGTGGTGGACAAGACCTCGCTTTTTAAGGCGATACTCCGCTACAACCGGGTAAACAACACCGCGTATCCGATTGATCGCACCTACTGGACGATGAACTGCCAAACCGTTCCAGGGAGAATATCTCAGGTTTTCGTTGAAATCAGATTGTTTTTCATAATCAATAATCTGATGCTTGACGGTGAGACGACCTACTCTCAAGAACGGTGATTCCTTTTCCTTCCAGACATTGATGCCATCGTCGATCGGCATTTTTAGGCTGGTTTGGAACTGAATACCAAAATCCCACCAGTATTCGGCATTAGGTTTTGCCAAAGCTTGAATTAGATCGTCCCGGTAATAATTGTCTGGTTTATTGGGATCTAAACCCAAGGCTTTAGCGCGATCGACAAAGGGAATTTTAGGAATTCCCGCACGAGATTCTTCTGGAATTATCTCGTGCGGTGGTTGGGATGAAACCGGAGTAAACCCATACTTAATTACAGCAGGATATTCGACAGGAACTAGACCAGGCTGGGAGGGATCGAAATCGGGATTGAGACCCAAAGCAGAGGGTGAACCGCTCCAATATTTGGTTGTTAGCAAACTCTTCGGAGTTCGGCTACCCGTAAGCGTCGAGACCGCTATAAAGTGTCTGGGATGTCGTATTAACCACTTTTTCAATGTCTCTGGTGATTCAACCAAAGCAGAAAAAAAGCCGTAGTAATCTTTGATGGTTTGGCTCACAAATAGCTCTGAATTGTGAACAATGATATCCTGGGTTTTTGACTCGTGGCTTTGCGCGAGTCGTTCCCCTTCCACCCCCATCACTTTCACTGACATTGAGCGCGAATCTTTTTGGTAATCAGGGTATACTTTGGTAGCCCCGTTAGCAAATCGCAACCAAACAGGATATTCTTTGGGTTTTGCTAACAAACCTTGCTTAAGGGAAATAGCATTGAGTTGCGAAGAACTTAACGAAGCGCGTTTGCCCAATTCCCCTTTAATCGCTTCCTCATCAAAGTCAAAAATTTCCAGAGTTCCTTTAACACACGCATGAGTTTTGGCGTGAGTATCTCGCAGCGCCCGCTCCTTATCTCCGTAAAGATTATCCATCCGAAGCTTGGCCTGTTCAACCAAAAGATCGTAGTATTTGCGTTCGTCCTGTTCGGGATATTCGGTAAATAACTTCTTGCTCATAAATAACCTTTGAAAAGCTGATTGTGGCGAGAATGGTTGGCATTTTTCCCTTCTATTTTACCTGATTTTTCACGTAAGGTCTAGGGAACTCAGGTGTAAGTTGTTCGCGGTTAATTGCGTCATCCTCTAAACCGCGAACAACTCACCACTGCGACTGTCGGCTCTTATTGAACACGAGTTATACATTGGGAAGAAAGGTGTACACTTTACAACTTGTAACCCCACTTTCCTCGTGTTCTGTCAGCTAATTAAGATGGTTTCCAATCCTCATTATAAAAAGAAACTTTGTACTCTTTACCGCCAGGAACATTACGGTTCAGCACCTGCGAGAGGGTCTTGGTATTCATAATCTCTTCCCAACCTACAGGTGAAAAAGTTTCGGGATTGAAGATATTTTCGGCTAAGAGAGGATTGGTGAAAGCTTCAGAAAAGGCATCAATTCCTATCAGTCGTCCGACTAAAGGAGGTAAGGCTGAATTTTGCCGCAAATCTTCTGCGTAGAGTCCAACATACAACTCAATGTTGTCTACGTGACCGTACAATCGTTTCAATTCTTTTTGGACATCTTCATCGCCAGTAATTTGATTGAAATCGGTCACCCGTGGATACTTACACAGTTCGCGGTAATCGTTGTAGGTTCTTAATTTGGCTGCACGACCTGCACGAATACTGGCGGTCTCGGTTGGAATTAGGAACTCAGGCGTATTGAATAAACCCAATTGCGCTGCTGGTTGGGAACAACTTTCTTCAAACATAGCTCCCAAACCCTTGTTAATGATCATATCATTGTTCCACATCGACTCGGGCATAGGCATTTCCTTCCCGTCATAGATTAGCTTATCGGGCAGCATACTATGCCAACGATAAACTAAAGTAAATTCTACCGACATCCAATTGGTGCGATACCATTTTTCATCAATAAACGCTGGGGGATCGACGAAGAATTGGAAGTGATAGGGAGTAATGTGATTGATATAATCCTCAAGCACAATTTTCAGAAACTCCGCCATTACGATATTTCTGGCGGTTTGGAAAAGGCGTTCATCATCCCAAGTTGGATAATTCTTTGCTAAGAGGTCGCACACGCGATTGTGTTCTCTTAAGCCAAGAACGTTGAGCATTACATAGCCAACTTGCACATTGACTCGCTCTAACTCTATCCCCATTACAAATAATTTTTGTCTCTTTTCCGGGGGTATTTTATCGGATTTTTTTTCGTCGTATTCACCGACTATTTGATGGGGAATCCCTTTGAATTCTTCTTTAGGCTGTCCGTTCTCATCATAGTAAAAAGGAGGATATTCTTCGCCATTGAGAATTTGGCTTTTTAGCTTGCCTCCTTGATAAGACCTCAGCAGGCGAGTAATATTTGCGTTCAACCCATAGACGTTACACAGATCGATTTCGTGGTTGGAACTATTTCTGCGCTGATCCAGTCGATCGGTTCGCAGGAAACTGTCGGTAAACCATTGCACGAAATAGGGGAACATCAGAGAGGATTTGGGCGAATATTTCGTCTTCCCTCCTTTTTTGCGGTACAAGACCTCCAAATCCTTAAGAGGCGGGAGATTTTTTTCAAAATTCTCTGTGGGGCTTAAATTAACCCCTATGTAGTTTTTCTCCGGTACTAATGGCTTCCAATCAGTAGGCGGTAGATGAAGTCCCGAATAAGTGCGATCTTTTAATGACTCCCAAGAGGTGTAGGGAGACATGGTACTAAACGGATAGGGGCGAGTTGGAATTTTTAAGATGGCATTGTTAATCAGAGTTTTGTTGACTTTTTTGCTAAGCCCCTCGTTGCTTTGAATGAAGCTCCAAAGCGGCTTGAAGTTAGTTAAAAGCAAAGTCTCGATTTTGTTTTTCTGCCCGTCTCTTGATGTGTCTCTTTTTGAAGGCATAATTGTTTTTCCTTTGGGTGGTGGTAGATTTGATTAATTGCCAAGCCTCAATTCCGGGAGTTCGATCTAGTGTTGTTTATCCTTTTCAATTGGTTTTAAGTTTTTAGAGAAAAGCGGTTCTAGATTCTTGGGGCGGTACGGTATGTCTGGGCTTTCAAAACGCTTGATCGCGCTTTCATGAAGATCGTCAATGGTCTCGGCAACCACCTCGCGCAACTTGATCCCTGCCAATTTGAAGAACCCAGGTTTGTTTTGAAATGGAACCTTATAATCAGGCTGGATATCCTTAATGGCATCTGGCTCGAATTCCAGCTTCAATTCAAGGTCACTGATTTGATCCACCATCCACTTCAAGACAGTATCTGATAACCCGCGGTATGCTGGCGTACCACCGCCGATGCAGCCATGCTCGCCTGGAAACCAAACTTGACGAAGCTTCTGCTTCGGGGCATCAGGATTTTTCTTCATCAGGGTAACATCAAAGATTGCCCGAACTTCGTCGATCGCAACGGCGTGCAACGCATTCTCAATATCCTTATTTAAAGTGGTGTCGTGGAATTTGTACCTTGCTTTGATCTGTGGCTCAAACTTCTTCAAGGCGGGTACAAGAGGAATACCGAGGGCTCCAACGGTGTCGAAACAACCAAGCAAGGTAATCGGGACGCGATCGCCCTTATCTTTGCCGTAATTTTCGCGGAAACTCTTTGCTTCCGGATGCTTTGGCGAAACCTCTCGCTTACGGTAAAGCTCGTAAGCTTGTGATGCCTTGGTAACATGAGTGCGGGATAGGAGACCGGAGCAATAGATCATCCCCGCTAGACTCCTGACTGTGTAAGCACCGCGACTGAACCCGAATAGATAGATTTCGTCACCGCGATCGTAGTTGAAAGAAAGAAAGCGATAGGCATCTTGGATATTTTTATCGATTCCCAGCCCAGTGACTCCGCCCACAATCTTGTTACTGTCTACTCCTATTCCCTCGTCATAAAACACGATCTGCGGAACCCCGTCACTGGCTGTCCGTTTCACGGCCTGGGCAAGCCTAACCACATTAGTTGGGCACTGAGTATCTAGTCTGTTCCAAGTTCCATCACAGCAAACGATCAGACGTTTCATTTTTACATTCTCTCTTTTCTCTGAGATTTGATAGCGAGCTGTAATTGCTAATCGGTTACTTGAGAATTGCCAATTCCCCTTTTTGGGCCGCCTCAGCAGGCGATCCCTCCTAATTTCTTGCTCGAAATTGTTCTCTGGTTGGGCAATCTTGAGTTATTTCGGTTCTCAGGATATTAGTCCCTAAACACCATCTAGTCTAGTTGGCTGTATTAAAATGTTAATTTTATTTATATTTCTTAAATTTTTTAAATTAGAGCGTGAAATCCTAGGTTTGGTTCGGGGAAAATGCTCGATTTTCCTAACTGGAGTATCGATCCGACGCCCTTGCTAACAAATCTTTAAACACATTTACGCTATGCCTTGTCAGCTTTTAAAACAGCTAGATCTTATCGATTTGTCAGTTGGCTGCCAGATAATAGTGACGTATTGGCCGCACCCATATAGCAATCCTCGCATCAGTTTCAATAACTTCCAGGCTCTGCCTCTTAACCGATGTCACTCTTGCTCTGCCTCGGCCCAGACTATGGAGGCTCTTCCTCCGGATCTGCGTTACCAGGCTCTTCCTGGTAACGAGTATAATCATTTAGGATTGCTATAGCAGGTTTGGGTTATGGGTGCGGTTAAAATTTGTTTAAGTCACTTTAAGCTTTTCTGCTATGTTCTTGAATTTTTTAACCATGTGTGGGATTTTCTGGTTTCTCGATCGGTAAATTTGTGCGAAAATTTCCTAGCCCCGGTTAAATTTGAAGCGTCCAAAAGTGGGGACGATCGATCGCAGCGAGAAGCTGCGGGGTTCTCGCACCAAAATCAAAGGCAGCAAGCCGAAGAGGCGCACAACAGCCGAGAGGGCAAACAGTGCTCCCAAACTCATGCCGGGAAGTTCGGCAAGAAAGCCGCCGGCGGTAGTTCCCAAAGCCCCAGCTACTCCCGAAACAGCAGCGGCGATCGCAAAATAAGTCGAGGGTTGCTCGATCGAAGCTATCTCCATTTGAATATTGTTAGTACACAGCCCGATCGCCCCTAAAGTCGTTCCCGCCAGCAAGTGCAGCAGCGGCAGCCACACCCACACCGCAAACGGGTAATTGCCCGTACCCAACCACAGCAAGGGCGTTACGGCCACCACCAGCCCAACAGCAATTAGCAGGGGGCGATTTCCCCAGCGATCGGCCAATTTGCCCCAAAACATCAGCAGCAGTAGATTTGCCCCGGAACTCAAGCTGCTGTAAATCGTTACCAAACTCACATCCAAGCTTAAATTTTTCAGCAGGTAGATATTAAAAAAAGGCGCGCTGAGATTAACTGCAAATGTCCACAGGCTCAAGTAAAGAATAAACATTAAGAAATTAGAATCTTTCAGCGCCGAAGGCACAAAATCTGTTATTTGCTTTTCTTTTTTGTCTGAAAGTCGATCGTTCTCTGCATCTTTTTTGTATAGCTGCGGATTCACATCCACCATGAAGTATTGGCACCCCAAACTAATCATTCCAGCCAAAACACCCACCAATAAAACAATACCGTAGCCGAAAATTGGATCGGCCCCCCAAGTTGACACGGACCATCCCATCAACGGCACTCCCAGCAAAGTAATTAAGCTCGTAGCACTGTTGCGAAAGCCAAAATAGCGTCCCCGCAAGCGGTGAGGAACCACGGCTGCCATCCAACTGAACCAGTTAGAACTGCCAAAAGCTCCCAGCCCGCTAGCTGCTACGACTGTTACCAGCGTCCATTGCAGCAGTTGGTGGGGGTCTGCGTGCTGGGAACCCCAAACAATTGCCACCGCGAACACCAGCCACAGCAGCCGGGACACGCCGAATATCCCTTGGTTGTACCAGTAGCGGCTGGTTGTGCGGTCTGCGATGTATGCCCCTAATGGTTGCAGGAGATTTACCAGCATCGGAATAGCCGAGAATATACCTATTTCCACGCTGCTGGCGCCGAGTTGCAGCAAGAAGTTGCTCAGCAGCACGCCGGCGGTCGCCGACTCGAAGATAATGGCAAAAATGCCGTCTAAAGTCGAGGCTTTTAGGGTCGATCGAACGTCTTGTTTAGAAATTTTGAGATCTGTTTTTGGAGATAGAACGAGCTGAGAAATTTTCTTGTCTAGTATTTCTGGAGTCTGAACAGATAGAGGTTCATTTAACTGTGCAACTGGTTCAACCATAGTTATAGGATTTTATATTTGAGATCGTAGATGAAATAATTGCCAAATCAAGCTCAGGCAAGGGTTTGAGGCTGGCTGGCCATTAAATTATTTTTCACGCGCAGGTGTCAATAAAATTTAATTTTTCTGCGAGTAATTGCTGAGCTAGCCTGTTAAGATAAAACCAGCCCCGCCTTCAAGGTGTGAGCTTGAAAGCTAGACTGGCACTTCCGGGTAATTGTAATAAATATAGGTGGCAAGCGATGGCTGGGACATCAACCGCTTGGGAGATTTGACACTCCCCTGGCTGAAGCCGAGGGGATTCTTAATTCAGCGACTGACCTTAAAATGTTCTGTCAAGAGCGGCAATTCTTAAACCTTTCAACCCTGGGGATACCACCAATTGACGAGCCTAACTCAGAAACATCAAGCGCGGATCTATCTCCAAAAGCGTACGCTTGATATTTCCCGCTTTGTTCGGGTATGCCCTACCCTACTTAACAATTCGAGCGTAAAAAAGTTTGTGTTTGCTGGATTGAAACCTACATTTTCGGTTTCGACTGTTTATAGTGTTTTCGTCGCACTTTGTCCCCCAGTTTATGCCTAAAAGTGTGTCTCATGTCCCGTTTCACGATGGCAAGGGAGTTTAACCGTGACCGTTTCAGTTTACCATACTGTCCCGTCGTGTCCAAAACTTTTCACGAAAGTTTTTTGAATTGAAAAGATGAGATTTTAGATTCAGGACTGGGGTAAATAGAGCAAGCAGGATTTATCCTGCAACGCCCTTTCATTTCCGGACTGAAGTCACGGGGTTTTCAGGGTATTCCTTATAAATTTGCCAATTGTCAAAAAGTAGGTTTTAGGGCTTAACAAGGAAGCGATCGCAGCATTTCGCCTGCCAAAAACTGCTCGAGTTCGGCCTCAAACAGTCCCAGCGCTGGCGATCGAGATTCCGGGTTTTTTATGGAAATCGCCCGCACCGGTCCGTAAGCCTTCGGAGTGGGTTGTTGGCGATCCTCTACGAGGGCTCCGCTAACGGACCTCAACAAAAGTGTAGCTGCGATCGGCAACTGGCAGGACAAAATTATGACTTGACAAAATTTACGCCAACTGATGATAATGGCAAACCCTAGAATTAAACTTCAATGTTTGAGGGGTATCAGTGCTAAGGCGTGATGTCGATCGGCAGCAAATTTACTTCTTTCTGCATTTGAGCGTGACCACAACTCAACCTTTATCAGAAAATTGGGTCTAAAACCCCTTCTGAGCGTGGCCGGCTTTTAGTATTGTATTTTTCCCAGATATTTGTTGCTTTCTCAGTGTAATATATTGTACAATGAAAACGACGCTGACAGATTGGACGATGAAAGCAAGATATCAATACAGGTTCTACCCCACAGACCAACAGCGATTGAGCTTAACTCAATTGTTTGGTTGTGTGAGAGTGGTCTGGAATGATGCGTTAGCTTTGTGCAAATCTGCCGATCAACTACAAAAATACAACCAACTATCTGCACTATTAACCAGTACCAAAAAGACCGAATCAAGAGTTGGGTTCAACGAGGTTTCGTCTGTTCCTTTGCAGCAGTCTTTGATGCATCTAGCCACGGCTTACAAGAACTTTTTTGATTCCCCTAATGGCAAGAGAAAAGGGGGTAAAGTTGCAGCGCTTAAGTTTAAGAAGAAGACCAACAATCAATCAGCGGAGTTTGCTAAGTCGGGATTTTCTCTTAAAGGAACTCAAGTAAACTTGGCAAAAATAGGGCTGGTCAGTCCTATTATGTCTAGGAAATTGCCCTCCAAACCTAGTTCGGTAACAGTAATTAAGGACTGTGCAAATCGGTATTTTCTAAGTTTTGTAGTAGATGTAAGACCTCAAGATTTAGAGCATATTAATCCTTCAATTGGCATTGATTTGGGTTTAAAAACCTTCGCTACTCTCAGCGACGGAACGCAAGTTAAAAGTCCAGACTACTCAAAATCGGAGCGCAAGATCGGGAAGTTGCAGCGCAGATTTGCTCGGCAACAAAAAGACTCAAAACGCCGTCATAAGACCCGCATTCAAATTGCCAAGTTGCACAATCAAGTGACTGACAGCCGCAAAGACTTTTTGCACAAACTATCAACCAAAATAGTCAACGAAAACCAAGTGAGTGTTTTGGAAGACCTCAATGTGTCGGGCCTGGTTAAGAATCGGCGCTTAGCTAGAGCGATTAGCTCTCAAGGATGGAGAGAATTTCGGGAGCTCTGTGAAGCTAAATCCGACAAGTTTATTCGGGAGTTTAGGGTAATTAGCCGGTGGGAACCTACAAGCCAAGTCTGTTCTAAATGTGACTATCGATGGGGTAAATTAGACCTCAAAGTCAGAACTATTACCTGTTTAAGCTGCGGTACAACTCACGATAGAGATGAGAACGCAGCCAAAAATATAAATAAAGTCGGGATAGGGCATTGCCACGACTCTAAACGGACGCAGAGGGGACGTAAGACTACTTCAGTAGCAGACCCCAAAGAAGCGTCAAGAATCACCGCACTTTTAGGGCGGTGAGTATGTCAACCGGGTATACATTGCCAGTATTTGCCTGTGCGGCGGCACTTGCAGCTTTGCGGTGCTTGCGTGATGGTATTCAGTCTCTAGAGAGCGTATCAGTAAATTTACTGGAACCGCAAATAACTGCAGAAATTCCGATCGAGCAGGCGTCTGTACTCAAGACTGGTACGGCTTTGGGCGTGACTCGCTCAGATCCGGGGGAGAACCTCGATCTGACTCGCAATACACCTGTTTGGGCAATGGTGGAATTGGGGAGAGGGTGCGATGCCGAAAGCGGCAGAGAGTCCGAGAATGGGGGAGAGTCCGAGCAGATTGTGATTCTCGGCGGTGAAGGTATAGGGCGTCACACAGTCGGTGGAGGAGCGGCGATCTATGATTACGCAATGCGACTGCTGCGATCGAATCTGAGCCGAGAACTCGCACCGTCCGAAAAAATTACTGTCACCGTGATTCTGCCGTCAGGGCGGCAACTAGCCACCCGCACTTCTAACGAAGCTTTCGGCGTGGTAGAAGGACTTTCGCTGCTGGGTACAAGTGGGATTTCTCAACCCCTGAGCACGCCGGGACAGTTGGAAGTTTACCGCGAACAACTGCAACAAAAGGCCCAACTGTTTGACTGTTTGGTTTTCTGCATCGGCGAAAACGGCCTGGATTTGGCGCGACAACTGGGGATTAATCCCTCTAGGCTGGTGAAAACCGCTAACTGGCTCGGCCCGCTGCTGGTAGAAGCAGGATGTCAGGGCGTGCAGTCAATTTTGCTGTTTGGCTATCACGGGAAACTGATGAAATTGGCGGCGGGAATTTTTCACACTCACCACCACCTGGCCGACGGGCGCAGGGAAATTCTCACAGCTTACTGTGCTAAGGCCCGAATGCCTGCGGATGCGTGTTCCGCAATTTTTGCCGCCGCGACAGCGGAAGACGCTCTCGGGCAACTGCGGGCTTTGGATGCCCAAACTGGGAGCAATTGGGTCGATCGAATTTACGGCGACATCGCCCGACAAATAGACTTGCGCTCATCGGATTGCATTTTTACTCACACTAACTTGCGCATCCCCGTGGGCTCGGTGATGTTCGGGCGCGATCGCAAAATTATTGTTAAAAGTGATATAGGAGATACATTTCTGACCCAAATTTGTTAATCTAGTGTGAATATCCCTGAATTCTGTTTAAAACATCAATCAGGGATAATGTTTAACAAATAATAATTCTTAGTCCCTAGACCTTAATTATACTAGGTTGCTTTGGGACGCAATTTCTGACGCAAGAGTTCAATTAATTAGGGTAAGGCTCGAAGTAAATCTATGCTTGCCCTGTGCCCGATTAATCGGCTAACATCGCTGCCAGCAATCTAGTATAAATAAGATTTATTCCTAGCGACTAATAATTATTTGCCTTCCTCAGTCTTGTACTGAGACCGCGACAGATATCTCCGCTACGTTCGACCCAATTAGCAATTAGCAATTACGCAATAACCGTGACTACTCAAATAAAAACTGAATCAGTCCTCACAAACACTTTTATGGGGCAGATAGATCGCCAGATGATCGTGATTCTCGACTTCGGTTCGCAATATTCCGAACTGATTGCTCGCCGCATACGCGAAACTCAAGTATATTCAGAAGTTATTTCTTACCGCACTACGGCAGAACAGTTAAGAGCTATCAATCCTAAAGGAATTATTCTTTCAGGAGGCCCGAGTTCTGTATACGATGAAAAAGCACCCCAATGCGACCCGGAAATTTGGAATTTGGGAATACCGGTGTTGGGAGTGTGTTACGGGATGCAGTTGATGGTAAAGCAACTCGGAGGTAAGGTTGAGCGAGCTAAATTAGCGGAATACGGCAAGGCATCGCTATTTATTGACGATCCTACGGATTTGCTGACAAATGTCGAAGAGGGGAGCACGATGTGGATGAGCCACGGAGACTCCTGTACTCAACTGCCGCCGGGTTTTGAGATCCTGGCTCACACGGACAATACTCCGTCTGCTGCTGTTGCTAACCACGAGAAAAATTTGTACGGGGTTCAGTTTCACCCAGAAGTAGTTCACTCGATCGGGGGAATAGCTTTAATTCGCAATTTTGTTTACCACATTTGCGAGTGCGAACCGACTTGGACGACTGCTACTTTTGTGGAGCAATCGATTCGGGAAATTAGAGAGCAAGTGGGAGAGAAACGAGTTTTGCTGGCTCTATCGGGCGGTGTAGATTCTTCTACTTTGGCTTTCTTGCTGCACAAGGCGATCGGGGATCAACTTACCTGTATGTTTATCGACCAAGGGTTTATGCGGAAGTATGAACCAGAACGGTTGGTAAAATTATTTAAAGAGCAATTCCACATTGACGTTGAGTATGTTAATGCTCGCGAACGCTTTTTAGCTCAACTTGAAGGGATTACCGATCCGGAAGTAAAACGCAAGCGGATCGGTCACGAATTTATCAATGTATTTGAAGAAGAATCGAAGCGTCTGGGTCCCTTTGACTACCTGGCACAAGGTACTCTTTATCCGGATGTGATTGAGTCGGCTGACACTAATGTAGACCCGAAAAGCGGCGAGCGAGTTGCTGTTAAAATTAAAAGCCACCACAACGTGGGGGGTTTGCCGAAAGATTTGCGATTTAAGCTGATTGAACCGCTGCGAAAACTGTTTAAGGATGAGGTGCGAAAAGTCGGCAGGTCGATCGGGCTACCGGAAGAAATTGTGAACCGACAGCCTTTCCCGGGCCCGGGATTGGCGATTCGGATTATAGGAGAAGTTACCGCAGACAGACTAAATATTTTGCGGGATGCTGATTTCATTGTTCGCCAAGAAATTAACCGCCACGGATTGTACAGCGAACTTTGGCAAGCTTTTGCAGTTTTGCTACCGATTCGCAGTGTAGGGGTGATGGGCGATCAGCGCACTTATGCTTACCCGATCGTTCTGCGGTTTATTAAGAGTGAAGATGGGATGACGGCTGATTGGGCGCGGGTTCCTTACGAGTTGTTGGAACTGATCTCGAATCGGATTGTGAATGAGGTTAAGGGGGTGAACCGGGTGGTTTACGATATTACTTCTAAGCCGCCGGGTACGATCGAGTGGGAGTGATGGGTAGTTAGTCATTAAGTAGGCGGACAGATTTTGTTGTCTGTCTACTTATTGTGATTTTGGATAAAAGGCCGATTCCCTAGGGGATAGCTACGCTTCACGGGCTTCAGGGGATGGGGGAGTGCGAAGGGCGATCGGCCATTATATTTTCTCATTAGCCAACTATTTCAATTGAATTTCCTGCATCGTAATCCAGTCTTCCTGTTCCGCAAGCTTTTCAATAGTTAGCTTTTTTCGCTCTGCCTTATCTATAACTTCCTTCATAATCTGTTCATACTGCTGGATTAATTTCCATTGAGAACCAACTCTGCAAATACCTGTATCTTTCTCAACTGATATGAATCCTATTTTTTTCATAGACCGTAGACATTTATCTTTGAAATCTTCAGGTGAGTTAAAATCTTGAACCAGATGCTTATGCTGACTTTTTAATCGGCTGTATAATTGTTTGTCCTGAATAGCCTTTTGTATATTCAAAATATTTAATATTTCATGATTGAGATCGCTTATAGCTAAAGGTATAACTAAAGACATGACAGGCAACTCAACCCAATAACTTTCTTTGTTAGTGTAGCGCACACATTTTTCAGCGTTTTCGTTAGCGGCTTGAACGTAATAAAGACGAGCCACTTCACCTGATAAGTTTGCTGCTAATTCCAAAGCGAAGTTAATGACGTTATTACCACCCGTCAGATTCAGCCAGATTTCTTTTCCCTGTTCGCCTGTTCCTTTGGCAAGAGATGCAACTACTTGAGCAACTCGTTTAAATGTTTTTTCGATGTCACGGCGATCGACTTCACACCAAAAAATGCAACCTTTATCTCTTCCACCACTAATATTTGACCACTCTTCTTTTAACAGAGATTCTAAAACTTCCTTCATGGGTTTAGACTTCTCTTCTCTAGTATCTATTTGATTGGGACGATTTTTAACATACTTATCTGCATAAAACTTTTTATCTTGTCCATCAATCACTTCCTTTGTCGCAAAAAGCACGATGGCTTGAATATCCCCAACTTTGTCTCCCTCTTTTCTCTGATCTTCTTCTCCAGATCGACTAAAAAAATATTGTCCTTCTTTGTCCCAATTTTTATACATTTCTGCTAGGTAAGAAATCGGTCCGGTGATTGCTCCTGGAGAAAGACCTAAACCCATTAAGTGATAAACTCCCATAGAAACCTCCAATTTTTGATAGAGTGACAACTAAACGATCGCTGTTTGACCCATGCCTAACCGAGTTTTCATCCCCGTTCCTGCAAAATGAGCGTAGCGAACCAGTAGGTTTGCCACATTTGCAAGTAAAGGATCGGCGTATCTTAAGACTTGTAGTGTACCATAACCTGTAAATCCGTTGACATATCCATGCGGAAGACTGAATAAGCGAGTTTGGATTTTATGAGACTTGAGTGCAACTGCGTCGCTCAAGTATGCCAATAATTCATCACCACCCAAATAAACAGGAGCAAAATAATTCCACCTTTCTAACCAACTGCGAAACATTAACAGCGGTATCGGGAGTGGTAAATGAGTGCGGTTTTGAGCAAAAGCAGTTGGAGTGATAAATTTTAGCTTAAATCGAGCGATAGGTTCTGGTTCCATCGCCACTAAATCTTGATAGAGACTTTCATAACTGCTAATTTCATCATCGCGGCTAACTACATTAAACTTAGCGCCAAAGATTTGGATAGAGGCAGATAGATCGAGGTTAGAAATTGCTTTGGCTGCTCGTTCTTGTAATCCACATAAGGATAATTTGTAAAACTGTTCTGGATTAAAATTCACAAACTCTTTGGAACCCGAACAAAAACCTAAAACTCCTGAGTAAGTGATGCTAGGAATTTCTGTTTCTCCCATTGGCAAGTTCATTTGTCTGTGTAAGTCTTTCACCAACTCCAATCCATAAGCTCGTGGTATAGTTGCTGGTTCCGATAGCGTTAATGTCCAAGTAGAACGAATAAGCATAAAATTTACAATGGTTCAAGTTTTACCCATCCTAAAGGTTTTCTGATTGAATTTCCTTGCTCCGGTATTGTTGCAGTACGCCGAGATTTTGGAGCTTCTGAGCTATTAGTTGGCTTTCCACAAGCATCGCGAATACTAGCTCTAGTTTGTTCTTGAAAAAGCAAACCTACTGTCGTTCCCGTCATCCCACTTCCCCATCCCAATCGGAGGTTATGCGAGCAAGGAGAGTTATAAAAATGGTGAATGGAACTAAAATTTAGACTTGGACTATTTGTAATTTTATTCCAGTAGTTTTGCTCGTGTTCCCACTGAGCTTCTGCGAATTCATGACAGATATCTAAAATACCTTGCACTTTTTTGAGTTGAGCTGGAATTTCCACTCCCTGTTCGCGATGAAACCAATCAAGCATGGTTTTATCAATACAGATGTATAAGTCCGTCTTGAGATTAGAAATCATTTCTAGGTAATTTCTAGCTCGGTCTGCTACTATTCGCTCACCATTACTGGCTTGAAAGCTAGAAGTAAGGACTTCAGCAACTATCGGTAAATTTATCTTCTGCTTTCGGTCAATGTTAATTGGATCTGAGTCGCTAACTTTAATGGCTCTCATCAAGTCTGTATTGGCCTTGTTAATTTTTGATTTTCCGAACGCTCGATCTTGATATCTAAAAGTGAAATTAGAAAACAAATAGCTATTTAGAGATACTGTACTTTCCAAAAATAAGTTATCATCTAAGAACTTTTTCTTGTTGTCAGCCATTTTGGGATGTATAGCTTGTCTCAACTTTTGCTCAATATCACTCTCTTTTGTAGGTGGTTGGTGTTTTAGTAAATAGTAGGCGATCGCCGTCCGAATAGCCCCTTTAATAGAAGAACCGGGAATATAGATTTCTCCAAACCCATTCCTAATCATCGGTGCTATTACATCGGTATCTTTGGTTAAAAGACGATTAACCCACATAGCACTAATACCTGTTTTAGGAAATATATCTTTATCTTTTAACCATTCTGAACCCAGGGCTTCTTGATATAAATTTTTTAATCGTTCCAGAATATTAGCAATTTGTCTATCTTTTTCTCTCGGATTAGCTTGGCTCTCGATTATACTAATATATTCTTGCGAAAGCTTTTCATATTGTTCTAGTAATCCCGATCTAGAGCTTTGCTGTTTTGTGAACCTTTGTAAAGCTTTATTTTGTTGAGAAGTTTTGGAATTTTGTAGAGCTTCTGCTAGAGCAGTTGGGTTAGGGAAATAGATAGATTTATTCTCTTGAATGTACTCAAATAGATTTAAAGAACCTGCCGCACCTACTCCAATGTGCAGCAAAGGGCTGGTTAATTGAATCCGTTGGCATACATAGTTATCTTTTTTGTAATCGTTGAGCTTTTCTAAAGGAGAATTATTGCGATCGCTCATAGTCTTGCCTCCGGTTCATTTATGGGTAAATTAATACAAATACCACTGCGATAGATTGAGTGGTTAGCTCTAAAATCTTCTGGCGTAACATCAGCTAGTTCTCCTAAAACAGAAATTGGAAAAACTGAACCTTCAGCAAACATCCGCACGGATTTTCGCCGCAGTTGGCGACCTGAAAAAGGAGAGGAAATCCAGCCTCTTCGCTCGACCACTTCATAACTAGCTGATTCTCCTAATAGTCCATTGGGGATACCTTTTTTAGGATTTTGCCAATATAAGCTAATTAAGCAGTAGTGTGAGTTATTCAAATCTTGTTGGTTCAAAATAGCTTCCCAAGTTTCATCTAAATCTGACCATTCAGGTTTAAATCTTCCTGCACCACTCGATCTTTCTCCACCTAATCCTTCTTCTCCCAAAAGTTCTAATGAAGTTTTGACATTTTCTTTAATCCTACGATCGAAGTTCTCAGGAAAATAAATTAAGCAGTATAATCCTGTATACTCGTCTTGTTCGGGTTCCCAGCGAAACTTGACAAAGCCTGTATGATAAAAGTTAGTGGCTCTGGTAATGCGGTCTACTGCTACTTTTGGAATCAAACAAGTATTGAAAGTTTCACCGTAAGCAAAAGTTCCAGATTTGTACAGTTCTCCATTTTTAGGAAAGTCATATTTAGTCTTGGTTTCAGCAATTTCTATCAGTTCATCAAGGTCATTAGTCATCCCTTCTTCGCTCTGATACCAACGATGCCAAATTTCTAAAGGCAAATAGTTAAGTTTTTTATAAACCTTATCTATTTTCCAATCATCTTCTTGGGGATAACCTTTGGGAAATGTCAAAGGACGTGGTAGGTAGTAGGTATATTCATTTTCGTAACAACGATAAATAAAGGTAGAACTGATGCGAAAAGCTAGCTGAGGATTTTGTTCGTATTCAGCGAGGATTTTCCCAACTTCACCTTTCCCAAACAATTTAGCATAGGCACTCATCCAAGCACTAAAAAGCGTATCAGAGCGTACCCGCTCGCTGGTTTGTTCTAAACCAATCCCTAGCTCGCCAAAATGAGCAT
This sequence comes from Microcoleus sp. AR_TQ3_B6, assembly GCF_036702785.1. Lineage (NCBI taxonomy): Bacteria > Bacillati > Cyanobacteriota > Cyanophyceae > Oscillatoriales > Microcoleaceae > Microcoleus > Microcoleus sp. AR_TQ3_B6. The sequence goes on from NZ_JAUBVJ010000031.1 coordinate 64,654, forward strand.
TATTTCGACCAAAATTAAGCTTAACTAATTGCCAACACATTTTGCTACCCTTGACTGGTTCCAAGTAAAAATTGCTGGACTGTTTTACCTGAATCTTCAAACAGCTTTAGAAATTCCTGGGTGTTATTGGGAGCTGCCAACGGCCTGATAAAGTCCTTAGCACCTCCACGAATCTTGTTATAGTCGTGATAGCAAAGCTGAAACCTTTGAAATTTAACTTTGCCATAGCCTCGGGAGCCATGTCCTCCAAGGGCATCATCTTCTAAAATAGCAAGAGCGATCGCCAAGTTCTCTAAATCTCTTATTATTACTTCTTGCTCCTCAAGCGAGAGACTATCAGTTGCTGAAGTTAGTTTATTAGTTTCTTCTTTTCGTTCAATGGTATAAACCATTTCCAAATCGAACTTAGCTCCCTTTGGTACTCGCTCAAATTGTCTGGGAGTTGCTGCCGATGTAATTCTATCTAGTCCATTCTCCCACTTTCGTTCAGTCATCAGTAAACCTGTATTAATCGTTTTGAGTTCTTTGACTGATTCGTCTTGCAAATGGGAGTCGCGGACAATTAGACGAGCGGGACAATTTCTGCCTTTCACTTTGACGTGCTGTTCACCTTTTTCATCTTGCCTACCTTGATAATCATTAATTGAGATTTTTTTAGTTTGTGGGTTAGGTGGAGTTATATCATCAGCGTCAGCATCTACTTTTTTCACCCAAGTTTCTTTACCTGTCGAACCAAACAAGCGACTGAGTTCGCAAGTGCGAGCGCCTTTATAGTAAATCAGTAGCGATTTAACTTCTGTAAAGCCATCTAGCAAATCGTCACTTTCATAACGCCAAGTATCGTTAGATTCTCGATTAACTGGTTTATTCAAAAAGCGCTCTAAAATCGATCGCAATTTACCTTTAATCGAGGAACCAGGAATATAAGGATGTTCGCTAATTGGATCGCGAACAACAAGCTTGTCAATTCCCCCGATATCGAGTTTTCCCTCACCACCACCAATGTGAAGTCCTGTTTCAACTTCAATGGTGCTTGTGATATATAGCTTGCCCAGCAATTGTTTCTGTAAAATAGTTCCTGTCATAATTTATTCTCCTCCTGCGGCTTTGTGATAAGCAATAATTGACTCAACCAGCTGAAAAAAACGTTCAAAATCCTCTGAATTTTTAACTTTATCTATGGCAGCCTCCATGACTTCTTTCAAAGGTTTAACAGCCTTTTGCCTAGCAGAAGCGTAAGCAAGTTTTTGTTTAAGCAATATGAACTCAACATCAATTTTAGGGACTTCCGACAGTAATAATGCTTGACTTTGATCTTCATCGATATTCTTTTTTTTGATTTCAAGTTTTAGCTCTAGTTTAATACGATTAACTGCATCTAAAAATTTGCGAATTTGGTTTGTTCTCAAGTTGCGATTTTTAATATATTTACCAAATTCTTCAGTATCTTTAACTAAGGTGCGAATAGGATATTCTTTGAGAGATGGAGTTGCCTCATTAATACTTCTCAGAATTTTTTTGACAATATCTGCCATGTTCTCTCCCAACAATCTTAAAACCTCTAAATCTTTCTCATCCTGAACTTTATTAATGCCAGCTTCTATAACTTTTTCCATATATTGGACTATGTTATTATGGCTAGTTTTACCCTCAAGCTTTTTTTGACCAGTAGTAGATGGTATGATTTTCTTGGTTTTTGGCTGATTTATCTCTTTTGTAAAGTTTTGTAGTTTTTTGTTGAGTTCCTCAAGAAAATTACTGCTATCAATACTTTGTAATCCATGTTCCCAAAGTGCATCACTAAACCTCTCAACTTGAGTAAAATTTTGAAAATCTTTGAGAGTTCCTGGTTGTCCAGTCTTATCGTGCAGATTTTGAATCTGGTTGACAAGTTTATTGCTGAGTTCTTCAAGTTTAGTCGTTGTTTGAGTCATAACTATCTTTCCGAGTGAGTAGTTCTATCCAAGTAGCGATCGCCTGAAAATAAGGCGCATTGTACGGACTCTTTAATGATTTACGAAAATCTTCATCACCTAACATTCTATTGGGTAATCGTGCCAAAGTATAAGCCACTTTTGGCAAGTGCAGATAATAGCGAATATCTTGCTCTTGTTTTTGATACTGGGGTTGTTTTCGTTTTTCCTGAATCTCCTTAATCATTTGATTTTGAACTTGGGCCGTGTTGAGAAGATTTCTGACAAAGGTTCTAGAATAGTTAGGATCTATATTATAGAGTTTTTCGACAAAAGGTAGAATACCAAATAAGTTAGGAATATTTTCGGGTTTCAGGTATTCTTGAATTTCCGGGGCGATCGCGCCTACCTTACCTGTTCCCAACCATTCATCCCACTTAAACACCTCTCCAAACAATCCTAAACTATCTCGACCCTTTCCTTTTGCAGCTTCCTCAGCTTCACCCGATTCACTAGCTGCTTGATACAAAGGAAATTTTACATCATTAATACTGATTCCTCCTGATAACTTAATATCTGGGTTCCTACCTGTATACTCTCGAAAAGCTTGGTAAACATCAAAGGCAAACTCAACGACTTGGTTCCAAGCGCCGCTGATAAATAAGTCGTCACCTCCTGCATAAATAAATACTAATTCCCAACGTAATTCTTTCGTTAAATATTTGGCATTTTTTAATGACTCTATAAAATTTGTATCCCGATTTTTTGCCAAGCTGTTGAGGTAAGTTTTAAAGAAGTAACTCATCTGACGGGAAAGTCCAGCTAATCTGGGCAAAGAGTATTTGTTACCTAAACCTTTGGCAAAAATCTTGCCCAGATTATCGACATCCATCCGTAAATATCCTACTCGTTTAATACCTTTTGACTTTTCGGCTAACTCTCCAGCACGCATTTTTTCTTGGGCATAATTACCCAACAGCAAAGAAACCGAATTTTTAATTCGATAGCTTTGTGTTTGCCAATTATTGATGTAAAATACTATTTCTTTCTCTTGTAATTGTGGAAGGCTATCTTGATTCTCAAAAAGATAATAGTGTGTAAACTGAAAAGAAATTTTACCGATCTTACTTGGTATATCTTTGCGACGCGATCGCACAACTACTTGAGTTTTAAATAACTGGCTCCCTAATTGAAACATTTTTTCACAAGTTGGACATCGGATAATTAACTCGCCATTCTCATTTTCACCCTCCTTTAAATTTAGCGTATCATCTCGATGACAAACTCGACACCGCTGTTCGTAGCTGAGCTTTGGCTTGAGTAAACCGCTAATTTCGTTTAAAAATTTACGAGACTTTTGTTGATTGACTACTTTGATAGAGCTATCCCAATATTCGGCAAATTTAGCATTTGCTACATCTACCACTGGGAAAGGCTCTGAAACAGCCAAAGCCAAGAAAATTTTAGCTTGAAATTTTCCCAGCAACCATTTATTGAAAGTAGTTTGTACTTCTTGAACAACAGTTTTAGTATTTTCAGTAGCAGGCGCTAGTAAATAAAAGTTTCCTCCACCAGCATAGATAACACTGGTACGCGGTAAATTCAGCTTTTCTAAAAGCTGCTGTACGATTTCTTCTGCAACTAATTCCAGATAAAAACTTCTGGCACGCAGAGATTTAAGCGCTCCATCAGAAGAGATGGTGTAAATAAACTTTTGAATTCCCGATAAATCGCCTGCGATTAAACAAATATTATCTGCTTCAGGATTGTGAGCGAGCGCACAAGCAACAGCCGCAGTCGATCGCACCATATCTATCAAAGCAATATTCCCAGCGCCAAAGCTGAGACAAGAACCGTACTTCTCTAAAATCAGAGTTAGCAGTGATAAGTTGTGCCAGTTTTGTTCTCCAATATTTTCTAACCCTTTTTGGACATTTTTTTTATATTCTTCTAAATCGGGACGTTCTGTCAAAGGATAAGGAATCGACGGGTAAGAATTATCGCTAGCCTCGATCGCCACAGCCGGACAATAGTGTTGCTCCTTTTTTTTGTTATTCTCTGACAACTTAACCGCATCAAATAGCAACTCCAAATAACTTATTGTCGGCTCGTCATGCCATAATAATTCTTTTGCTTTAGTCACCGCTAGATGTTCTATTGAAAGTTGATGCGGAAACCAATTGCGGAAACTTGAGTCAGCCCAATCTGCTAAAGTGCAGATAGCTTGCTGGATAACTTGGAGAGCAACTTCTTCTGATGTCATATCTAAAACTTCCTCAATTACCTAGCAAACTATCAATCAACTAAGTCACCCAAATTATACTCGGGATTGTGAGTAATAGCAATTACATATTTGCCCAACTTGGGATCGAAAACTCCAACTGCACCGTAAAGATGAGAAACTTTGTGAACCAAAACACAAGCTACAGGTACAGATGCCGGCCCATTAATTTTAATTAGCCGCCCTCCCGACAATTCCCCAGAATTGCTCATTTCTGCCAAACGAGTTGCCGCATCTCGCACAATTTGGTCGTTTTGAGCAGCTTCTCCAAATCCAATTTTTAACACTTCACCCTGAAGTTCAATCTTGTAAGTAGTCATCAGCTCTTCCCACTTGATCGATCTCCCGGATTATTGCATACCATTGGAAACACCCCCTTCCCATCGCCCTTACGCCATAAAACTTCAGGGGGCGACAAGCGCCCCCAAATCAAGATGAATCAAAGGTTGTAGGACTCAGACGGCGTGAAAAAATTCCAGCTTATGGACAACCGACTTTTTTCACCAAAAAATAAACCTTAATTCAGCCTCCAGATTATGGTAAAAAAGAACGGTCTTATTATTTCAACAAGGCCGCAATTAAAATGCTGCCTCAATTCTACCAAACCCACCTGCAAAAATACTTGAGTGAATCGCAACTGATTACCTTAAAATTATTAGTATGGGTCTTGCAAAGCCAAAAGCAAGTAAAAATAGAAAGGTTAGCAGCGACATTACCTTTACCAATTCAGCAGAATAGTCACCGTCGCCATATACAACGCTTTTTGAAATTGACCCGGTTAAGTGTGGTTCTGGTTTGGTTTCCCCAGATTTAAAAAATTATTACTCAACGTATACCCAAGGGAAAACGATTGATTATTGCTTTAGATAGAACCTATTGGCAAGAGAATAATATTTTGATCGCCAGTGCGATTTATCAAAAACGCGCTTTCCCTATCTTTGGGATTTTACTATCGAAAAAAGGAACCAGTAATTTGAGAAAACAACAAATCGTCTTGCGCCCTGTAATTAAACTATCTAAAGCTCATCAAATAGTGATTGCGGGAGACCGAGAATTCCATAGCGTAGACTTGGCACAGTGGATAGGCCGTCAAGGAGTGAAGTTCGTATTAAGGGAAAAAAAGGACACGAACTTTCGCCTGCGTAGACGAAAGTTTAATTCTTTATCAAGCGTTCAGACAGCCCCCGGTCAACAAGAATTTTTCTCAAAAATTAACATTACCAAAAAAAAAGGGTTTTGTCCGTTTAACCTAGCTGTTTGCTGGCGAAGGAAATATAAAAACAAACAAGAGAAAGACCCTTACTATCTGCTGACTAATTTAAGAGATTTAGAAACGGCTGTGAAAGCTTATAAACAACGCTGAGGAATAGAAGCGATGTTTAAGGATTGCCAAACTGGTGGTTATAACGAAAGAAGATTCTCAAGCTTCACAGAATAAATTAGTACGTTTAGTCTTGTTAATTGCCATCCGGATGACTACTGCTTGGTTACAAGGCGAAAAAACAAGTATTTTGGGGAAATCTCTTTATATTTGTCGGCCAAAGGAAGCAGGGAGAACTAAACGAAGACATAGCAATTTTTGGGTCAGTTTGTACGGTCACAATTGGATAGTCGCCTTTCATGAGTGAGAGGAATGGGTAGAGGAATTGGTCACTTCTGTTCGCAATAAGCGCACATTTTATCAACAGGGATTAAAAGCTCTAACCCTTATCCAGCAAGCTTTATAGCCCCCTTCTCGCCCCTTGAAGTCGCCCGGCCTAAACTGTTGACCGTGAATTTTTGGCCGTCCTCTACCACTATAGGCTGGGGGTGTTGACCATAAGCAACGATTGGAGCGAATACGCATTAGTTTATCACCGGCGATCGCAGCAGTAGCTTGGGAGCGTGTCACTGTACTTAATAAACCAGGTCTACGCTGTATTAGTTTGCCTTGAAATATCAGCTCTTTAAGCATTGTTGAACAGCCTTGCAGCACTCAACATAGCAACAGCACCTTCCTCCTCCAAAGGCCGCGAAAAAAAGTACCCTTGATAGGAATTGCATCCCAAAGAACGGAGTATAATTAGTTGCTCTTGCGTCTCCACCCCTTCTGCGATAGCCTCTAATTCCAAAGAACTCGCCAGATTTAAAATTGCCTCCAGCAAAGTCAAATTTTTCCCTCCTTCCTCCAGGCAGCAAACAAAAGAGCGATCAATTTTGAGAGTATCAATCGGCAGCAATTGTAAGTAAGATAAATTTGAATAGCCCGTGCCAAAATCATCCAAACAAACCTTAATCTGCCGAGCTTTTAATAGCTCTAGTACCCCAGCAGCCTCCTCAGCATTTTCCATTAAAACACTTTCGGTAATCTCTAACTTCAAAAATTCGCCCTTTAAATTATGCACTCGAAGTAGTGAGTCTAAGAGTGGTAACAAATTAGGAGCAAATAGCTGAATTCCCGATAAATTAACACTCATATTTAAAGGCCAATAGTCAGGGAATTGCAACTGCCATTTACTTAAACAAGCCACTGCTTCCGACAGTACCCACTCCCCTAGTGCCACAATCAAACCCGTTCTTTCCGCCGTCGGGATAAACTCGCTCGGATAAACCAACCCGCGTGAAGGATGCCGCCATCTTACCAATGCTTCAAACCCCACTATTTTACCAGTTACCAAAGATACAATTGGCTGATAATTAAGGTAAAACTGTTGCAAATTAATTGCATTTTGCAAGTCATTTTCTAACTGGAGTTGCTCTAAAGCTCGTGATTGCATATCCGCATCAAATACAACAATGCTACCAGCACCCCGAACAAACGCCTCATGTCTAGCCGCGTCAGCCGCTCGCAGTAAATCTTCCGGCTCTTCTGTGCCAATCCCACCTAAAGCAACACCAATACTAACGCTAGAAAAAACCGTAGTTCCGCCCAAGTTAGACGGTATTTCTAATTCTTGACGAATCTGTTTTGCTGCATCTAAAGCTAACTGAGAATTAGTAATATCGACCAGCCAAATTGCAAACGCATCTTCTCCCACTCTGGCTATAAGATTCCTAGGTAGAGCGCAACCCTCTAACCGTCGTCCTACTTCTACTAGCAACTGCTCTCCTCTAGAATGGCCTAAGCTATATTTAACAATTTGATAGCGGTTAAGAGTCAGAAATAAAATAGCTTTTAAATGACCTAATTCTATTAGAGAATTTACGCCACTACGCATCTCTTTTAAAAGCAAATTACGGTTAGGTAAACCGGTTAGCTCGTCGTAAAAGGCTTGGTAGTGGATTTGTGCATTCGCTGTAGCCAGTTGCTGCTCTTTTTCCCTAGTAATTCGCACAACCTCTAAACTTTTATTAATGGTAATTTTTAAGTCATCAAAATCAATCGGCTTCGTTAAAAAATCAAAAGCGCCCCTATTCATAGCTACCCTAATATTGGGCATATCCCCGTAAGCTGAAACTACTACAGCTTTGAGAGTCGGGTCAATAGCAGGCAGATTCTCTAGCAAAGTTAAACCGTCCATTTCGGGCATATTAATATCAGTTAGCACTAAGTCAAAGGAACGATCAGCTTGCAGTTTATCTAAAGCTTGGACTCCATTAATTGCAAACTCAAACTCCAATTCTTTAGTGCTGATTTGATGCCGAAATAGCTGAAGGATTACATATTCTAAAAGTGGTTCGTCATCAACTACTAAGATTTTAGCTGTCATGTAATTGCTCTTGTTAGCAAGTAGCCAGGATTTTAATTTTCTCTATTGTAGAGTAATCCCTCAGGGGTCACCCCCCTGTGGTTGCACCGTAAGTAAGTTTGGGGCAGGCATGGAAGGACTGTTCCTACAGCAAACTTATCATCATTTTAGGACTTACGCTCCTAGATCGGCTTTCTCTGACAAATTGAAGATTATCCCTAAATATCTACGAAGAAATCCGGTTTCTAGCCTAGACACGCGTAAGTCCTGATTTTATCAGTTTTCACCCATTAAGTGGGAATTTCAATAATAAATTCCGTTCCCTCACCAGGTGTAGAGTTACAAGTGAGCCATCCCCCGTGTTTTTCTTCGACAATAGACCGCGAAATGGACAACCCCAATCCCGTTCCTTTACCGACAGCTTTTGTAGTAAATAAGTAGTTAAATACCCGCTGTCTCACTTCTTCGGTCATTCCCTTCCCGTTGTCAGTAATAGAAATTATAACATGAGAAGTGGAATTATCCTGGAGATTTTTTTCACTCTCATTGGTAAGGAAAGTGCGAATCGTAATAAAATTTGGATTCGCTTTAATTTCATCGCGACTTCGCTCTGAATCCCGCTCTTCCAATGCGTCTATAGCATTAGCAAGGATATTTAAAAATACCTGACTTAACTGTCCGGGATAACACTCTACTGGGGGAAATGTTCCGTAGTCTTTTATCACGTTTATTTCGGATTTACCTTCATTTGCTTTAAGCCGATGCCTCAAAATTAATAAGCTACTATCAATTCCTTCATGGATATTAAAAGGAACTTTAGATGTACTATCTGCCCGCGAAAAACTTCTGAGAGAGATGCTAATTCCCAGAATTCGTTCAGTTCCTCCTTTCATAGAATTGAGCAATTGTGGCAAGTCTTCTAAGAGAAAAGGAATGTCAAGAGCTTCAATTTGAGTTTGTACTTCTGGATTATTTATGGAGCAGTGTTGTTGATAAATGCTGAGAGCCGTCATCAATCCTTGAAAGTAGTTTTCGGCGTGTTCAATGTTTCCTATAATAAAGCTAATAGGATTGTAAATTTCGTGGGCAACTCCAGCCACTAACTGGCCGACGGAAACCATTTTTTCGTTTTGAATGAGTTGAGTTTGTACCTCTTGAAGTTCTGTTAAGTTTTTTCTCGCTTGTGTAACAGTTTCTAAGGCTCTTTGGATAGTGATTTCCATGTCCTGAAAATCAATGGGTTTTGTCAAAAAGTCAAAAGCTCCGCGGTTCATAGCACTTCTAATGTTTTGCATATCTCCATAGGCAGAAATGACAACTGCTTTTAATGTATTATCGATTTGTGAGAGTTTTTCTAGTAAAGTTAACCCGTCCATTTCGGGCATATTAATATCTGTTAGCACTAAATCGAAGGGTGGAAACTCAGCAATTTTTTCTAAAGCTTCTTTACCATTATGAGCAAAAACAAATTCAATTTCTTTTGCCCGGATTTTTTGCCTAAATTTTTGTTGAATGACGTATTCTAAAAGTTGTTCATCATCGACGACTAGGATTTTGGTTGTCATGGGGATCTATCCTGTATCCTATGGTAGACATAACTAGGGTGATTGTTTACTATAGCACGTTGTTTAATTTTTATAAACAAGTGAATTAATTGATTAGGAATAAATAACTTATGCTTTGGGTAGAGTAATAATAAATTCCGTGTAATCTCCCGGACTTGTTTGCACTTCTAAATTGCCTCGATGTTGACCAACAATGATATCATGAGTGATAGATAAACCTAAACCTGTTCCCTGTCCGGGAGGCTTGGTAGTGAAGAAAGGGAGGAAGATTTTTGGTTGATTTTCTTGGGGAATGCCAATGCCGTTATCACGAATGCAAATTTCTATTGCCGTGCCTAAATTTTTAGTTGTAATAGAAACGGTGGGATTGAAATCAGCGGTCATTTTAAATTGTTTAATATAGGAGGCATAGCAAGCATTATCGATGATGTTAATGAAAGCGCGGCTGAGGTCAGAAAAAACGACATCGAGTTCTTCAATTGATTGATCGTAGTCAGTTTTAATGGTAAGGTTAAATGTTTTATCTTTGGCACGAATGCTGTGGTAAGCTAATTTTAGGGATTGAGCGACGAGGGCGTTGATGTCGGTTTTTTGGCGGCTACTACCCTCGCTACGAGCGTGCAGTAGCATACTTTGAATAATGCTATTAGCACGTTGTCCTTGTTCGTTAATTTCTGATACGTTCCGCTTGAGATAAGTAAGGTTTTCGTTAATTAGTTCCAGGAATTGTGAATCTAAGTTTTGGGATTGGCGGTCTATTTGTTCTGCGATTTCAGATGTTAAGTCTTCTGAGAGTGTAGCCAGAGAAGTGACGAAGTTGAGGGGATTGCGGATTTCGTGAGCAATACCTGCGGTGAGAGCTCCGAGGGATGCGAGTTTTTCTGAGGCTACTATTTGTTTTTGAGCTGTTTTTAATTCAGTAGTTCGTTCTTCAACTTTCTGTTCCAGGGTTTCCGAATATGCTGCAAGTTGTTGGTTAGCTTGTTCTAAATTGTGGTTAAGCTGATTAACTTCTGCGTAGAGTTGGGCATTGGTAATAGCGATGGCAGCTTGTCCCGATAGCATTTGTAAGACTGTGAGTCTATCAGTTGTAAATGCGACGGTAGTCAAGTTATTTTCTAGATAGATTATCCCTGTTAGTTGACCTTGATTGAGCAGGGGCGTACACAAAACTGATTTGGGCTGATTTCGTTGAATATAGGGGTCTTCTTTAAAGATTCCTTCATGAATGGCATCGTTTAAAACGACTGTTTGTTTAGTGCGAGTAACGTAATTGAGAATTGAGACGGGGACTGAATTTTCTAGAGGAACAACAATAACTTTATCTTCTGATTCTTGAGAATTGGTCAATACGGTGAGGTCGTTACTTTCCACGATTCCCGTGGCTGAAATCACCCACTGCTCCTCACTTTCGTTAGATAAAAAAGTGGGTTTTGTGAGCAGTACTCCGCGAGTAGCTCCGGCATTTTCTATGAGAATGGTCATTAATTTACCTAGCAATTCGCTGAGAATAATTTCCCCAGATAACGCCTGTGCTGCTTTCATAATTGTACCGAGGTCAAGTGACGTTGAATGATCGGAAGTAGAGGTTGTAGTCGGGTTTGAGGTAGTTGTGCTAGTAGGGTCGAGGTTCATAGGTTCAGGTTGCTGGGTGCGGGAGCTGAGATGGAAATATGTTTCTTCTAAATCTCTGACTTTGGCTACTGCTCCCCAGCGAATGTAGCAGTGATAAGCTTCGGTCATGTAGGTTTTGGCTACTTTTTCTCTACCAAGCGCTAGATAGAATTCAGCAGCGCGTTCGTTGGCTAAAGCTTCTTCTTGGATGAATCCTTGTTCTTTGGCTCCCTTGATGGCTCGTTCGTAGTAGGTTATTGCTATCTCGTTTTGTCCTAATACTCGCGCTTTTTCTGCTTCTACGAGGTCGTATTTGTGCTGGAAGTTCATGGGGGCGTGATGCGCCCAGGTTTTCATTTGTTTTTGAGCGGACGCTACTTTCTTCCGGTATTGCTTTTGTTCGGTTTTGTTGGTGGCTGGGTAGTGAGCGAGGAGGGCTAAGGAATAGTAAAACTTGTATTGAGCGATATGTACTTGACCGCTAATACTTTCTTGGCATTCTTCGGCTAACTTAGCCACTTTTAGAGAACCCCAATAATCTTTAAATAAATAAAGTAAAATAAGTTTGCTCAGATAAACATTAGCTATAAGGGTTTTATTATTAGTTGATTTTAAAATAGGAAGTCTTGTTGTTTCATCAAAACTCCGTCCTTTCAAGCAATAAGGAATTTCATTGCCACCCATTAAATTACAAGCAAACTGATTCCATATTTGACTCACTTCAAGGTTAACTGCTTGCTTGTTTTTTTGGAGGTAACAAATATATTTATATTGGGTAGTACATACGCTTTGTAAATGTTCTCCACTCCACAGTACATACTGACAATATCCCCCAGCTATATAAGAAGCATATTCTATATCTCCTGTTGATATGGCGCTTTGAAAACCCTCAATAAACCCTGGCAAAGCCTCCTTTATTGGTTCTTTCCAATGTTTCACGAACATATTAATAAAAAATAATATTTTAGCTGTTATTTTGACTTTTTTACTCTCTAGCAAATTCAGCGCTAATTGCCCAAACATATATCCAGAATTAATATCCCCCAATGGACCACACATTAACAAAGCATAACACGCATAGCCATAACTAGATAGAGGAGAATTTCCATATTTTATAGACAGACTAACCATTTTAAAAACTATCAAGGGGAAAAGAGCAGGATTTTCCATAAAAGCAGCCGGAACAGCATTCATCAAAATACGCATAGCTGCTAGTTTGTAAGAATCTGTCATTAAGGGGAGGGCTGCTAAACTTGATATTGGCTGTTTGGCGATGATTGACTTAGTGTATATAAATTCTAGTAAAATGTTAATTTTTTTAGGCTTGGTCGGAAGAAAAACGCCTAGGAATTGTAAAGTTTGCAAAGACAATTCTAAAGATAGATGAGGCTGGTTTTGCTGTAAATAAAAGGGTATTTTTAGTTCATTTACTTGAACTTTTTCTAGTAAGCTTTTGCTCTGAGATAAGAGAATTTCAGACAAATTCTGCGCCTTTTCAAAATTAACATTAAGGTATTCTGCCTCCAGTGTTTCTAGGTAAATATCGTGCGTTAGTTCATAATGACTTTGCCAGCATGATTCAGGTAACAAATCCAACGCCACATTTAAGCACTTACTAGCTACTTCATAGGCCGTGGCAGCTTTAGCCTTTCTCCCAGCTATCAAGTTCAAAGTAGCTAATTCTTCTTTATCTTGAGGATCAATAATAAATTCACGTCCTATATTTACCTGATTGACAATATCAAAAATATTGTCTTCAAGATTTTCCCGGGGCGTATTTTTCCACAGCAATTGACCTATTTTTAGGTGAGTTGCTTTTTTGTCTGATTCTGGAATCAAAGAGTAAGCTGCCTGTTGTACTCTGTCGTGTAAAAACTTGTACCCAACTCGCGATTTATCAAACAACAACTCGCTCTTATCTTCTGATTGAAATAATAAAGCTATTTTATAATCATTACTCAGAGGTAAAATTAAACCTGCTTGCAAAGCTGACCACAAGTATTCCGTAGTATCAGTAGAAGATTTTTCATGGACAATCGCCAAAGCATCCAAATTAAATCGGTTGCCAATACAAGCTGCTAATTTAAGAATTTTTTGGGTATTTTCTGGCAATTTACGAATATTCCTAGCTACCAATTCGACTACTTTCAAGTCTGTAATCCCTAAGCTTTGAATCTTCTCAAGGCTCCACTGCCACTGATTTAATTCAAAATTAAAAATTAAAAACTTTTCAGACGCTAAAGTTTTAAATAGCTGCGTTAAAAAAAATGGATTTCCTTGAGTTTTATTATATAATAACTCAGCTAACTTAGAAATACGGTTATCGCTGATAGCCACCTCGCTCAAAGTATCGCCTACTAACTCACTGACATGACTAATATCTAAAAGTTGCAAAACAATATTATTTATGGTAGAACCCGCTTTTTCAATCTTTTCTAAAGTTTGAATGGTGGGGTGAACTGGACTAACTTCATTATCTCGATAGGCTCCAATCATTAACAGATAATGGCTATCCGAGTCCGTCATTAACTGTTCGATTAAATTTAGAGACGCTAAATCTGCCCATTGTAAGTCATCAAGAAACAATACAAGGGGATGCGAGGGTCGAGCGAAAACATAAATGAATTGCTGAAATATACGATTGAAAAGATTTTGAGTTTCTGGAGGTCCTAATTGAGAAACTTCAGGCTGTTTGCCAATAATTAGTTCCACTTCTGGAATAACGTCAATAATAATCTGCCCATTTTCGCCTAAAGCTACGAGCAGTTTCTCTTTCCAAACAGCAATTTCGTCATAATTTTGTGTCAAGAGCTGCCGAATAAGTTCTTGAAAAGCTTGAGTAATGGCAGCATAGGGAATCTCTCGCTTAAATTGATCGAACTTACCGCTAATAAAATATCCCCTTTGCCGAACAATTGGTTTGTGAATTTCCTGAATTACGCAAGTTTTGCCAATACCAGAATAACCAGAAACTAACATCATCTCGCTTTTCCCTAAACTGACCCGTTGAAAGGCTTGTAAGAGAGTTTCCACTTCCACTTCCCGTCCATATAGTTTTTGCGGAATCAGGAATTGTCCGGTTTTATCTACTCGACCCGGAATAAAGTCTTCAATTGTTCCTGTTGTTTGCAGTTGCGTTAAACAGTCTTCTAAATCAGCTTTTAATCCCAAGGCACTTTGATATCTATCTTCAGCATTTTTAGCCAGTAATTTTGTAACGATATTCGCTATGGTTATTGGTAATTCTGGATTGCGTTGGTGGAGTGGGATGGGGTTTTTCGCGATATGGCAATGTATCAATTCCATTGGATCTACTGCATCGAAAGGTAATTGATCGGTCAACATTTCGTAGAACGTGACACCCAAGGAGTAAAAGTCAGTCCGATAGTCAATGGTGCGGTTCATTCTCCCAGTTTGTTCTGGGGACATATAAGCGAGAGTGCCTTCAATGCAGTTGGGATTCATTGGGCTTTGGGTTTCTATTTCCAAGCGAGTGGCAATGCTAAAGTCAATTATTTTTACTTGCCTAGTTTGCGGATTGATAATAATGTTTGACGGTTTAATATCTTTATGAATTACTTGAGTTTGGTGAAGTCGATCTAAAATTTCTGCTATTTGAATAGCAATATTTAGGAATTGCTTTAAGTCCAATTTTTCGGAATTAATAAAATTTTTTAAAGATTTAGATTCAAAATACTCTAAAACTAAAACTAAGCTATTTTCCTCGTTCGTTAATTCAATGGGTTTAATAATTCCTTCTATTTTTTTTAAAGTTTCGAGTATATTGTATTCATGTCGAAGGCGGGCTATTTCTTCTAATGTAGGATATTCAGATCTGAGAGTTTTTATAATGACGGAAGTATTATCGGAGAGTCGTTTGGCTTGATAAATAACCGTTTTAAAGCCTTCGTAAATGGGTTGGAAAAGTTGGTAGCTTTTGAGTTTTAGCATGATTTAAGCTCTTCAATTTGTTTGATAATTAGACTGTAGAGAGTAAAAACAGTACCCATATAATCAATAAAAATAACACATATTTGACATAGAGTGTGAAAGCTAGCCGTGTCAAGGTGGCAAAAATCCGGATCATAGATGGTTGGGATACCCGAGTCGGTACCGAGTGTGGACGATGTGGGTCACTTTTAGTGACTGGAGGACACCGAAATGCTGGATGCAATTTTGGAGCCGTTTGTGGTAAAAAGGCTAAGCAGTGTCATGCTAAGAGGATTGATGGAATCTGTGTTGACGCCGGACAAAATGGATCTAATCTTTGAAAAAAACGTGGCTCTCCAGTAAACTAGGGAGTTATTATTTTCGAGTTGGGTCGATTTAATTAGTAGGGTCGTATGTGAAATGCACCCATCGGTCAACGCCGCCTATCGGGCTTCATCGCAACAGTTAAATGTCAGTTGTACCGCCACTTACGACCCATTAAATGGCGTATAACTGACGGTAAGTGTGGCAATTGTCAGTGAAATGGCAATAGGAATGGCGTCTTTAATTAAAGTGATTGAAGGCAAATTACCACAATTATTGGTTCCCTACCGAGTCCAGGTAATCGATGGGAATTGTCTGGTAGAAACCGACCCTGGTTTAGAAGGGCTACGCATCTGACGGGGTGACAAACCTGTCAAAAGCCCTGCAATAAAGCAGTTTGAGATGTTTTATGGTAAAAAAAGATGGGGCGATCGTTGTCAATACCCCCATCTCACGAAAAATGATTCCTTTATTTTAGCAAAACAGTTTGGAAAGTCAACTCAAAAAAACTGAATACTTAACTTTTGTAATCGTTGTCTGCCTTTTACAAATGCATAAACAAGTCAGTAGACCTCTTGCAAAAGTCGTCGCTGGGGTACTATGGAGTCTGAATAAAAGCGAGCGCTAGCCGTCAATCATCCATGGTGTTTATTATTTGGCTGATGGAACCGAAGTTCGTAATTGTATTGCCCAGCTATCAGATTAAACCTTAAACCAAATCTTTTTCGGCGATTTCTATAACGGTCAGCTAACATTTTCAATATTTTCAGTTTTCGGTTAATAAGCTGTTGTGCCTTTAAATAGGGTATAATAAAAACTTAGGACTCTTCCTTACTTACTATGCTAAACTAACAATTAAAAAGCCAAGTAAGCAAGCATATATTTTTGTAATTATCGAAATTTATAAAGCCATAGGCAGAACGTTTTATTAACTTGAGCTTGTTGTTGATACCCTCAACAACACCACTTGTCGTCCTATTCTCAAAGTAAGCAATTATTTCATCCAGCCACTGGATAATAGTGTTCCCGCTATTGGGAAAATATTTTTGGGCTTTTTGTGCCATTGTTCAAGTTTATAGCGCTACGCGCTAACGTTAGGACAGTTTTCTGAAGGGGCGACACGCGCGCCATAGCCATGAGTCTGTAAAGGATGAAGCGAATTGTGGTAAAAAAAAGATAGGTCAATTATTGTCAAGAAGACCTATCTATTGAAAATGCTTCCTCCATTGTATCAAACCTGTCTAGAAAATCAACTAGAAAAATCTGACTTGTTACTGTTGACGCTTCTCATTAACGTTCTACAAGATATCAAAGAAGTTAGCCTTGAGAAAATCGCGAATGCTTTGCCACTGCCAATTTTATTTGAAAGCAGACGTAAGAAAGTCCAACGATTTCTATCACAACCCCGTTTGACTATCCAAAATCTTTGGTTTCCCCTAATCGCTAACTGGCTATCTCAAAACTTTTCTCAAAAGCAAAGACTTTATTTAGTTATTGATCGGACGAAATGGCAACGGAACAATTTACTGATGATTAGTCTAGTATATGACCAAAGAGCGATTCCTCTGTATTGGGAAACCTTAGAGAAATTAGGAAATAGTGATTGGGCAACTCAAGTCCGAGGATTTTCTCAAGTGTTGCCGTTATTCAAAACTTATAAAATTGTGGTGCTAGGGGATCCGTGAGTTTTGTTCGGTCAAATTGGCAAACTGGCTGAGAGAGCAGCAAGTACAGTTTTGTTTAAGATTAAAAAAGAATGAGTTTATTCAAGCAGAATCCGGGATCTGGCAAGACCTTAAAAGTTTGGGGTTAAAACCGGGAATTTCTCAGTTTCTGCCGAATTGTCAGGTCACAAAAACTCGGAAAATATCGGGCTTCAATGTAGCTTGTAAATGGCAGCGAACCCTCAAGGGTAAGTCAGCTCAAGAGGGCTGGTTTATCTTAACTAATACCAATTTTCAAAAATCATGCAACAGTAGCTAGGGCTGACAAAATGTAATCCCATCCAGTTATAGATGCTATTGT
>NZ_JAUBVJ010000032.1:0-31740 GCF_036702785.1 Microcoleus sp. AR_TQ3_B6
CATTCCATCATTCCTCTTTCACGATCGTCGCTCTATTTTACTATTTTTCTCCGCCCTTTACAAAAAAGCACTACCAGTAATTACAATTTGTTTCGTTACCCATTCAGCGTTGGGATCGGGGGTATACACAGCACTACGTTTTAAGGAACTACGTTTTAAGGATGGTGGAACATTGGGAACTTCACCACCGGCTTCCAGCAATTTGCTAAATGTACTCTGAATGCCACGAGTCGCTTCGTGATGCCCTTCGAGCTCGTTATCCAAGGAGTCCTTATCCAAGGACGGTAGTATTAACCAACCGAAATCAGCAGGCTCTATTGTGGCAAATAGTTTGAGGACTTCCATAGCTCGATCGTACTCTTTGCCCTCAGGCAGTTGGCAGCGTAGTTTAGTGTCCACTGTTTCATAAGGTGTTAATTGATTGAAGGCGGCATCCATTCCTCCCAGGGGAATTTGCGAGATTGCCCAGGTTGGTTCAAGGTCAAGCACGGCTACGTTAAGCGTGCGGGAAGAGTTATTTTGGACTCGCAGAAACACTAGCGTATCCTGCTTTAAGGTAATATTGCTCTGGTCAGGCAAAGGTTGTTTTTTCTCGTCTAGCAACACGAATTCAAGACGATCCTTCAACTCAGAGTCTGGGTTGTCTAATTCTTGAACCGCCTGGTACTTAGCCAAATGCACCAGCCGTTTGACAACCTCTTTCGGTGCTTTAGGATCGCCGATCGAGAGAGGAGGATTTAAGTTTTTAATCGGCATCCCAATGCAAATTTCATATTCACCTTGCTGAGAGATCGCCACCTGATAATAGGCTTCTTCCTCTCCCTGGACTTCAACCACCCAACCATTTTCCGCTAAAGCTTGCCGAACCTTATCTAGAGCATCTTTTTGTTGATTCACCAGTTGCTGAGTCGGCAACTCATTTTCTGCATCCCCAAGTTTTTTACGATCGAACAGGCGAACTCGACGAGCCAGATCCACTGGTGCAGATAATATGACAGCAGGGGCACCTTGCTCGATCTGCCCTTTAACTCCAATGCCACCATCCACTTCCTCCAAAACCCTGGCAACCGCGCCAGATGATTCAAAATCGGTAACTTCAATAATTGCCAGTTGCAATTGCTTATTAGAAAAGTTTGTTGTGTTGAGTGGATAAATAGCAAATCGCGTACCGCTACTTAATCCCTGAGCACGTCCTGCATTTAAAGTGACTTGCTTCTGTTTCTCATCTACCTGCATAACTGTTACAGTATCTTGGATAGAGATGCGATCGCTTCCGAAAACAATACGATCCCCCTCACCGAAAAGTTGTGGTGTCTGGCTCGGGAACTGACTGTGAACTTTAGCAAAGATGCGGTCATAGAGTTGCTTGTAAGTAATGCCAAGACCCATCGCCCTTAGTGAATCTAAAAACCAATAGGTAAGCACACCGTTTCTCTCGTCGCCCTTGAATGCATACTCATAAGCCTGTTCATCCGGTCGGCAGGCTGCAAGGATGACATAGTTTCTGGAAGCAGGAGCTTGGCTGCTGTCTATCCTTTCTTGCGTCAAATTTATCCTATTTGCAGCTAATTCATCGTTGGCTGCCACTAAGCTCTGTGTAGGATGAAGAGCAATTTCAATTGTACGCACATCACTATCGCCCCCAACCATACCACCAGCGTAAGGGCAATCCACTACAACAGTAACAATGAGTCCTTTATTTACCATCTTTTTCAAGATGAACTCAAATTCAATATCTCGGAAATAACCACCTTGCGGAGCAGCGATGTCAACTGGCACAAATGCTGTATCCATTCCACCCTCTCCCTTTAAATGAGGATAGAGCGTCACTGTACGGCCTCCGTGACCACTGTAGTGAATGTAAACTCGATCTCCTGGCTGTGCCATTTCGGTGAGCTGTTTGAATGCTGCGACCATATTTTCGTAAGTTGGCCAACATTCAGGTGGTTCAGGTGGTTGATTGCTGCCGTCGGTATTGGAGGATGTTAACTTCAAAATGCATTCTTCCGACACACCTAGCTGACTTCGCAGAAATGTCTCTACCTGATTGATATCCCGTACACATCCCCTTAGACTTTGATACGAAACGCCATCAGGCAATTTATTAGGCAGGTAATAATCAATACCAATCAACAGCGCATATAGCTGAGGTGCAGATTCGACATCTACTACTTCCTGAGGTTTGTCAAATTTCTGCTCTAAGCGCTCAGCCACATGAATGTACTCACCGCCAAGCCGTTTCAAAACTTGAGCTGTCACTAGCGCAAAGGGTCGAACCCGATCGCTAATAGCCTCAGTTCTGGGTAGAGTTGGATCTTGTAGAATCGCCATGAATTCCTGAAGCGATAACCCAGCGCGTTTGGCTACAAAATCAGAAACCTCATGTAGGACTTTAGTGGAACTGGATAGAGGACTTGCATCAAGAAGTATCGATCGTATCTTTTCATCTACAAAACCATATTGAACGTAGTCTGGATCGGTGTGAATGTCTATTGATGACTCAGGCTTAAGTATGCCACCGAGAAAGACCTCAGCAATATGTACTTGCCTCGACTGCTGCAACATCGTTCTCTGAATCAGTCGCAGTATTGGCAGGCTAATTACTGGAGCAGCAGCTAATAAACCGGCCAAACTGCGAGCTACAGGTGAGGCAGCATTCAGGAAGCGATGAACGCGCTGTTCAGCAGACAAGGTAGGGGCAGACTGCTCCTCCTGAGCAATATTATTTTTTGAGCCTACAGTGGGTGGAAGCTCGATGATGAATCCTGCGGTCTTAGCACCACCTGCACCTACCACCATCTGTGCCCATCTTGACAAGGATTCTGGTTCCAAGGTCACCACTGGAACCTTTAAGCCAGACTCAAGGTCTACGACATCCCATGAATCTATGCCCTCTGCTATCAGCTTTTGGTTTGGAGTGCCTGGGTTCAGAGAACGCAACTGCACTGCTGCCGACAATCCTAAAGCAGTTCTCTCCCATAGCTGTTCCGGCAACATCTGAACGATCGCTAGTGGTCCGCTTTTAACCCAAGGGATTAGGGCTTCTGTCACAGTGCCATCTCGCCACATGGATGACACGCAATCGCTCACTACTAAGAACAAACGTTGACCGATTGGATCTACCAATTCATTGGGGCTATGTAAACGTCGGCTGCGTGCTGCTGCTCCTATTCCTGAACGAAGTCGAATCTGTCCCTTTTCAGTAGTCAGCAGTCCCCAAGTCTGCACGTTACGGAAGGCACCATGCCGTTCTAACAAGCGTTGCAGCTCAAAAACAGTTCGTCTCCAGATTCCCATTGACGGTGATTCATCCGCAATTAAAGCCAGGTCAAGCCAACGCTCTCGAGCCGGTTTAAGTACTGGTACCAGGATTTTTTCTTCTGCAATTCGTTCAGCCGTTGCAACCTCGTCGAGCACAGTCTCAGTACGAGATTGTACTCGGCGCATCAATGGTCGGAGGGCTTTTCCAAGTTGCAGTGGCTCTTGTAAAGACGGTGCTGATGGAGTCTTAAATGTTAGGCTACCCTGTTCTGCTCCAATATTATTGGTATATAGAGGCGCACTTGGTGTCGTCTTCTTAACAGGTGCAGGAGTTCGCTTTGGAAATTGAGGCTGAGGAGGGACTATTTCGGAGTCACTATCTAAATTATCTGAGCTGGATGCCTCCTGGCTATCAGGTTGGTTAACTTGGTCTTGATGTACCCGATCGGGTTCCGATATCCGCATTTGTAATGCGAGCCAAAGAATATCAGCGATTTCTTCGCCGTCTGGGTTTAGTCCAATCTTATTAAGGGCATCCAGTAAACGGCTAATCATGCATCCTCGGCACTCGTTAGGTATTTCAGCAGTACATTAATTAAGTTATCTCGATCGGCTCCTTGAGGACTGTGTTCGCGGGTCACTAGATAGATGGCATTTAATAATTGATCGGTTGCCAGTTCACCTCTATCCCGTAATTTGAGGAAATTGTCAATTAAAGGTTCAGCCTCTTTCATGACATCATCGCCCAAATGAGCTTTGACAATCTTCTCTAGATCGTCCTTATCTGGCTCTTTGATGGTTAACCTTAGGCAACGTCGAAGGAATGCAGGTGGAAAGTCGCGCTCACCATTACTCGTTAGGATAATGAACGGGAACGAACTACAACGCACTTTCCCAGCTTCAACTTCTGCGCTCTTGTCATCGTATGTTCTGACAGAAATTTGTTTGAGTTCCTCAGGTAAGCGGGCTAACTCAGGGATCTCAAATTCTCCTTCCTCGAAGAGATTGAGTAAGTCATTTGTTGACATACTCCCCGGCGTGAACGCACGGGGATTCTAAGCTCTGACAGCAATTGCAGGCGTAGCCTGTCTAACATTGCCTAACTTAGCGGTCGATGCCCCAACCGCACAAATATTTATTGCGGCGTTTTCGTCTCTGCCATTCACTGATTGACAGGACGGACAACGCCATTCTCTCGTGTCCAAATCCAACTCTTTTAAGACGTGTCCACAATTCGAGCAGGTTTTAGAACTCGGATACCAACGGTCGATGAAGACCACTTCTTTTCCTTTTTTGGTCGCAACCCATTCAAGAATTTTCAAGAATTCCCCAAACGCAAGGTCTGAGATTTTGCGCCCCCAAAGACGCTGCATTCCCTTGAGATTCAGCGTCTCAAAGCACAAGACATCAAACTGGTTTGTTAGCTCATGAGCGAGTTTCCAGAACCAATCAGAGCGGCGATTGGTCACGTCCTCATGCTTGCGTACCAGGTTTAATCTGGTTCGTTCCCGGTTGGCTGATCCTTTCCGTTTTTTGGAATGCTGACGACTGGCTTTTTTGATGGCATTGAGCGATTGTTTCAGGAATTGCGGTGATTCAATTTTGGAACCATCTGAGCAGGTGAGGAACGTTTTCAAGCCAAAATCAAATGAGCGCGATTCTACTCGTCTCGAATTTGGTTTCAGGTGCTTCAACGCTGTCAACCACAACAACTATGAATAGCTCACCTAGCGGTGTGCGCTTAATAGTCAGAGTCTTGACAGTACCCTCTATTTCTCTAGATTTCCAGTATTGATAAACACGATTCCCAATCTTGAGCCGATTGCCGCCTAAGAATTTGTAGCCAGCTTGTTTCAGGGTGAATGATTTGTATCGCCTTACCTTTTTAAATCCCGCTGGTTTAACCCCTTTCTTGTGGTGCTTAAAGAACTGTTGGTAGGCTTTCTCAATGCGTTGACAGATATCCTGTACTGCCTGAGATCCTACTGATTGCCAGAATGCTTTACGGTTTCTCAGCTTGGCAATATGACTCTGAAGTTTTGCACAATTCAAATGCTTACCCCACATTCGGTAGTACCGCTTGTGAAGTACAACGCAATGGTTATAAATCACCCCGGCAGCATTAATCGACCGCTTGAGGTGCTTATTACGTTGGCTTTGATAGAGTTTGAACTTCAATGTTTTCATGCTACCATTGTATATCATATAGATATACTTGTGCGATAAAAAAGAGTAGATTTTTCAGGCTTACTGATGAAGAGTTTGAAAAGTTAGAAACCTATTGCAAATCAACAGGAATATCTAAATCGGATGTCCTAAGAGAACTTATTAGAAGCCTTAAGATTAAGAAAAAGCCGTCCTAGAAGGACGGGGCTTTAGACCCATTTTTTCGGTAAGGCATTTTTTCCGGATTTGCAGGACCGGGCCCTACTCTATGACGTTCCAGAAACTTCTGTTTTGATTCTCCAGAGCGGTATGCCTTTGGTCCTATAAACTCTTTGTAGTAATGCTCTTTATCCTTTGATGCTTGTTTACATCGGTGTTCGAGCAATTCACTTAAGGCATTTTTCAGTTCTTCTGCTGTGTAATTAAAATTTTTGTACTCGTAGGCAAAAATTACGCCCCAACCCGCCTCAGCTAAATTCTTAGGGTCTTTACCTTCCACAAGACCCATCGGCTGGTCTTGCGATCGCTCCCAGCGTTGCTGTAACTCAATCAGCTCAAGTTGGTCAATTTTATCCCCCCGAGCAATTTTAGAAATTTGTTTGGGTGGAAGCGGAGGAAGAAGGTATTCTCCTGTTGCGCCATTAATACCATTGAAATATAAAAGGTCTTCAGTCATTGCTTTCCCTATCAACTATTGGAATTGTATTTAGTGTCATTTAGTGATTGGCTCTACGAATTGAGGCAATGCGTATTTGCTAAGTTTCATGCTTATACAATAAATACATTCACTCATCAAACATTTCTTTTAGGTATTCAAATGTAACAGAATTTTTATCCTTTTGTAGAGCTTCAATCCATTGTTTACGCTTTGCGTTACCTCTTGGACTCAATGAGCGATTGATATTTAGCTGAAAATCTTCTATGGCTCCTTCAAAGTCACCAGCTAACGCTCTTGCCATACCTCGAGTATCCCGATATTTAGGGTTTTCAGGCTCAGAATTAACTGCTATATCACAGACAGCTAGGATCTCAGGATTAGTAACATAACCGTGTAAGATAGAGGAGCGGCAAAGCTCATCCCAAACATTACGTGGTATTACTAAAGAGCGATCGAGAGTTTGAGCTTCTGTATAAATTACTAATGCTTCCTGCACCTTCCCTTTTTGAACAAGTTTTTTACCTCCTGCTAAAAGTTCAGGCACTGTCATTAGCTGTTTAAGTCGTTTTGCCTCTGCCTCTGGATTTAAATTTAGAGATGGGTTTAGTTCTAATGCTTGGTGAAATTTAGCGATTGCCTCCTCTATCTCTAAATCATCTACTAGCTTTTTAGCTTGGCTAACTAAAGTAGCAGCAGCTAATCGTCCTGCTTCAGTTTCTGGATTCAGGTCTAAAGTGGGGTCTAACTCTATAGCTTGCTTGAACTTAGCGATCGCCTCCGAAACATTAACATCTTCAGCTAAAGCTTTTCCCTGTTTTAAGAGAGGTGGAACAGCAAGGCGCTGCAATTCGGATCTCGAATCAAGAAGTAAGTCAGGAACTAATTCTAAAGCTTCTTGAAACTTAGTTAATGCTGCTCCCATCTCTAGCTTTAATGCCAATAACCTACCTTGCATAAGTCGGAGTAAGGCTTCTGGTCGCCTTACTTCCACCTCTGGCTCTAAGTTCAAGTTCGGATCTAGTTCCAACGCTTTTTGAAATTTATTGATAGCCGCCTTAAAATCTTTTCTATAAGCTAGAAGTTTTCCTTGGTTAACTAGATCTTGAGCTATTGCCGTATCACTAAAACTATTTCTCTGGCAAACTTCACAAACTGCTTGTGCTTCTTGAGGACAACTGTTTTTAAGAACAGAATGATCTTGTAGACGCTCACAAGCCACCTTTAGCCAACTCCTCCAGTTCTCAAATTTCCATAATGAAATACCTCTATATTCACTACAGCTAATTATGTATTGACCATTTGGGCTAAAAGCGACAGAACGAGCGTCATATTTTTCCTGTAATGGCTCACCTACTGGATTACCTCGTAGATCCCAAACTCGCACAGAACCATCCATCCCAGCAGTAACGATGTACTGACTATCGGGACTAAAAGCTACTGAATTGACTGAGTATACGTGACCGTAGAAGGATTCTCCGACTTGATTGCCTTGTAAGTCCCACAGTCGGATAGTGGCATCATCACCACCACTAACAATGTATTGACCGTCAGGACTGAATGCTACACAATGGACACCGTCTCTGTGACCATAGAAGGGTTCTCCAACTTGATTGCCTTGTAAGTCCCACAGTCGGATAGTGGCATCGCCACCACCACTAACAATGTATTGACCGTCAGGGCTGAATGCAATTGAGCTAACAGATGCTGTTACGGATGTCGTTACAGAATTTGTATACGAACTTCCAACACTTATATCTCTTTCTGGGGAGAAACCTCTAACACCTCCACGTCCTGAACCAGGATATCCCCTACCTTTCCGTACTATTACTAGATGTCCATAGAAAGGCTCACGAATCTGTTTCCCTTGTAGGTTCCACAGCCGAATCGTTCCATCATTACTGCTGCTAGCAATACATTGTCCATCAGGACTAACGGCGACCGAACTAATAAAATCGTCGTGCCCATCATCAAAGGATTTACTAACTAAATTGCCGCTCAAATCCCAAACAATGGTATTCCAACCTTTTCCACCAACAATATTTTGTCCTGTTGGGCTGAAAGCAATAAAGCTAACGCCTTCGCTTTCTTCAAAAAATCCATTGATTTGGGTACCATCCAAGTCCCAAAGCTGCACACCATCTTTTTCAGCACTAACAATACATTGACTATCTGGACTGAAAGCAACGGCTACTGTTCCTCCTTCTTGGAATTGTCTTCCATTCGAGAAATCTTGAAAATCCCATAGGCGAATTGTTTTATCTTCGCTCGCACTAAGAATGTAACTACCATCTGCACTAGAAACAGCAGAGTTTATAGCTCCCTGATGTCCCTGAATAGTCTTTCCAATCTTCTCTCCCTTAAGGTTCCATACCCTTATGGTTCTATCTTCACCACCACTAATAATGTATTGTCCATTTAAACTGAAAGACACACAGAAAACAGCTGCTCCATACCCTCTAAAAGGCTCACCTACCTGCTTGCCCTTCAAATTCCACAGTCTAATCGTCTTATCTCGACTACCACTGACTATATATTGTCCATCTGGGCTGAAGGTAACTGCTGCCACCCTCTCCTCATGTCCTCTAAAAGGCTCACCTACCTGCTTGCCCTGCAAATCCCACAGTCTAATCGTATTGTCTTGACTACCACTGACTATATATTGTCCATCTGGGCTGAAAGCAACTGATCCCACTAAATCTTCATGTCCTCTAAAAGGCTTACCTACCTGCTTGCCCTGCAAATTCCATAGTCTAATCGTATTATCTCGACTACCACTGACTATATATTGTCCATCTGGGCTGAAAGCAATTGAAATAACATCATCTTCATGCCCTCTAAAAGGCTCTTTAATGCATATGCCCTGAAGATTCCATAAGCGAATTGTTTTGTCGTTGCCACAGCTAGCTATACAGTCGCCTTTAGGGCTGACTGCAATATATCTAATAGCAGATTCATGCCCTTTAAAGGGTTCTCCAGTAGGCTCACCTTGAAGGTTCCACAACTGAATGGTTTTATCATCACTGCCACTAGCAATTAAATCGGTGTTAGGAATAAAAGCAGCACAATTTACCCAACTCTGGTGTCCTCTAAAGCAGTTCTTCTCGCGAGCAACTTTTACAGCCCTGTGTAGGCTAGTTTGGACTGGGCTGAAAACTTCTCCTAAAAGCTCTAAACTTTTATCGGTTGCCTGAATCGCCATAACCAAGCCATTGACTGGTTCCGTAGAGAGCAGGTCATTCACTCTTGCTGCCTGTTCTCTTAATAAAGCTTGTTGAAGAGCGATAATTTTTTCCTGGTCACGAGAATCGCTCTTCTGAAAAAATTCTTTAGCTGCATGAGACAAGCCGTCTTCTAAGTCTTGCCATTTCTCTCGAACCTGAGCCAGCAGTCCCCCCATCATCAGATTGTCATCTTTGGGATCTTTCTTCCATTCTCGTAGAGCGTCCTCTAGTCGATCGATTAGCCGTCGTAAATCCCTGGTCTCTTTACGCCACTTGGCTAATCGATGCCATCCCTCAATTAAAGCTTCATGAGCAAGATCTACCCAAGGTTCTGCATCTTGTGTATCCTGACCAGTAACCAGCAAACGTCCTTGTACTAAGCCTTCTTCTCCCTCCAATAGCTCACTTAAGGCTTCTTGTTCATCACCTGCAATAACTAGCAGCGTCGATTTCGGTTGTCGTTGTCGAGTATCCTTCTCCTGTTCTCCAGTTCGTACCAATCGCAAGAATATGTTCTTAATCCAGTCTTGCTCCTTTTCCTTCCGTTTATCAATTGGAGAATCAATCTCAAAATCTCGATGACGATAAACCTGCTCTGCATGGATGTCTAATGCTCCAGCTAATCCCCCCAACTTGTTGTATTCTTCTAGTGTCAGTAGATGCTTTTCTTGGTCTCGCTTCTGCCATAGTTTTGTTAGAGCAAACTCTAACAACGGTAAAAATCCCGGCTCTTTCCCGACATCTTCCAGAATCCTAAAGACTAATTCTTCTTCAAAGGTATAACCCTGGCATCGAGCAGGTTCCGTAATCGCATCCCTCAAGTCAATCCCTGCTAAAGGCGGCATGAACAAAGCTTGTTTCTGAATCTGCTGATACAGTGAGGGGTAGCGCAAACAGGGTTCCAAGAAATCAGCCCGCATAGTTGTCACAACTGACAAACGACAATTAGGAATTTCAGCAACTTGAGTAATCAATTGAATAAATCGTTGACGTTCCTCCTCATCAGAACAGACTGTAAATACTTCTTCAAACTGGTCTATCACAAGCAAAAATTGCTCAGTGCCAGGTAATCGCTCAACGATGTTAGCTAAACCTTTTGGATACTTATCTTCATCCTCAATAAATTCTTTGAGTTGTTTTTCATCCTTTAATCTAAAGAAGGATTTGAATGCTCCTCTAAACTCAACTAAAGGCTCAAACCCTGGTTTGATTGGAGCCAGGATTTGCCAGTTACCTTCCTCCTCTAGCCAAGGAATTAATCCAGCCCTCACAACAGACGACTTGCCGCTACCAGAGGCTCCAATCACTGGAATAAAAGGCGATTTGTCTAGGTTCTGCTTAATCGCCTCTACCAACCGCTTGCGCCCAAAGAAAAATTCTTTCTGGTTGCGATCAAAAGCTTGTAACCCCTGATAGGGACAGATAACCTCTCCCTTCTCATCCAAAATCGCTGTAACAGCTTTAGTCCGAGAGGGGAATTCCAATAACACAATTGAACGTCCAATCCCCATTCGGATCGGCTCTTGTTTGCTACTACGTAGTTCTCTATAAATGAAATCGAAGAGGCGATCGCCCGTAACCTTTCCATACTCGTCTGCATTATCCTGAGACAAACCACCAACTAAGGCTCCAGTGAAAACGCTATGTTGCTCTCTCTTCTTGGCTATCCCTTCCTCAAAGGTACGGCAACCTGTAATTAAGTAATAATCAGTATGTGAACCAAATGCTTTGAAAGATTGTTCAACTAAATCTCGTTCAAGAAATGCACCACTATGGCAGGCATCCAGTAGCACCACTAAATTGCTCAGCTCCGAAGTATGAATCAGCTTGTTGAGGGTAGTTAGCGGTAAACCGCCCTTCTGCCCCGCAGCCTGACCATCCTCAATTGTTACACTACAATCCGATGTTGCTAAATAGCCTTCTGTTTCTCCTGCAATATCGACGACTGTAAAACCATGTCCTGTAAAGTAAATTAATCCTTCATTCTTAACTGCCTGTTTTTGAAGGAAAGTTTTTAATGCTCCAACTAACTTGGCTCCAGTTACTTCACCTGTAAGAACTTCAACATTCTTATATCTTTTGTCTTGCTGCAGTAACTTGGCAACTGCATTAGCATCAATGATTGCTTTACTAAGGCTCTCAAAATATTCACTCTCATAGTGAGAGATTCCAACTACCAAGGCATATCTAGCCATTAATCTAGTCCTTTAGGTAAAGAATAATTGAGCCAAGTTAGTAAAACATTTACCGCAACACTCTAAGTGCTACTTGCAAGTACAGCTTGCCAAATCGCATGTGCAACTTCTGGTTTAGCAATATCGCTGTGTGCGCCTCCTAAGCTACCTCCAGTGGTGTCACAGATGAATTGAGTACCATCTAAGCTTTGAATCTTACCCGAATGGTACTGATTAGACAAGGGTTTGAGCCGATCGGCCTCAAAAAAGATATGTGCGTGCGATGCCTGCGGCTGGCTACGCCTACGCGAATTTTTCGGGGGTAGATAAGGTCGAATAAGGAGCGGTGGCGATCGCAAAATCATAATTGTCAATAAGCTTTGTATAATCGCTGATATCTTTTTGGAGGTTCAGGAACCTTAACGCTTTGCCCATAAAGGTTTCATCTGCGTTGTCACCCCGTCAGCCCAATTATTTTGGTAATATCAAATTCGGTTGCTACTGATAACTGACAACTGACAGCTAATATCAATTCCGGTAACACCGGAATGATGGTTCGTTGGGAGTGGTCCGTTGGGGAAGAGGGAATTATTGACCTTGACTCGATCGTACCCATCCAACCGGAAACGATATGAGGGCTATGTCCTTGATTCTATCAAGCTTTCGACTCTTGTTGTCACTCCGTCAGATTCTAAGGTTCGGTAACGCCATTCAAGATTTTAAGTTCAGCCGTTCTCCGGCCAGGGGAAATTCAATTTCCGTTTAACACTTGAACAATTGAATCAGTAAGTTCCTGAAAGCTTGCTCTCCCAAGCCGCCCGACAGCAGCAACGGCTAGGTTCTCTTCTATATGTTTTGGCGCTTTCATCCCTACAAGGGCACTCAGGAGGCCAGGGGCGCTCCGGGTATATTGGAGCGCCCGCTGGCAGTCTGTCTGCAAGCGATCGCCAAAGGCAGAAGCAATCTTTTGTGGGATCCGACCGATAACCTGCGCTTGACAAAGCGACATACTGGCGATCGCCCAAATACCTAAGCGATCGGCAGCTTCCAATACTGAAACTTGTTCTCCTTCGATTGTTTGAGTTGGAGTTAGCACTGCTTCCGGCATCCCCATATTCAAAGGAAGCTGGATAAACCGAAACGCATCCTCTTTGTTCCCAGCTACTTCCCGAGCAATCGACTTCGCACGCGCCAGATCGATATGGTACTTTTCAGTTGGAGGTACGCGAAAAGCATTCCAAGTTGCCACACCGTAATTAGCAATTTTTCCAGCTAAAACCGCACTTTCAAGTACCTCAAAAACCTCTCGCAACCGATTGTAAAAAGTATCGGGTTCAACTTGAGAAAGTAGCTTTTCTGGATTGTGGAGATAGTAGACATCTATTGTCTCAATGCCGAGGTTGGCGAGGCTCCAATTAAGCTGATCTTGAATGTATTCTGGGTGGATGCAGTAACGCTCCTGGGCCAAATCTGCCATGCTGACAGTAGAGTTGCTTGGCTCGACGTACTGCTGATAAAACCACTCTACATGGTTGGGAGTTGGATGCGGAACAACGCCGCCTTTGGTGCAGATAATTAGTTCATCTCTTGAAGCCTCTCCCGATTCCAGGAGACGCCGGATAGCCTTGCCGACACTCCGCTCTCCGTACTGGTAGCGGTAGTTGATTGCTGAGTCAATTACGTTGGCACCCCGCCGCACCGATTCAACTACAGCGGACGCCACAAGAGTGTCAGTATACTCATCTGGTTCCCCAAGGTAAGTGCCAATTCCAATCGAGCTGGCAACGAGGGAACCAGTTTCTCGGAAGTGATCGGCTGCACAGTTTTTTGTGTGCCGTTCCCTGTAACGCCCCGTTCCTTCTGCGGTAGCTCTGCCTGCGATCGCGATCGCATTACTACTTTCTAACATAAAAATCTTTTGCCTTCTGTTAAATAAACTAATCAGGACTTCCGCAAGTCTAAGTGATGCTCGATTTAAAATTCTCCTCAAATTGAGCGAGGTAGAAGGGCGATCGCTCGCGCCTCTACATTTTTAGACCAAATGTTTGGGAGCCTCTATTAACTGGCGATCGACGAGATAGGAAAAATAAGTCCGAAACAAACTCGCATCCGCTTGCGGGCAGATAATGTCCGTTCCAGAAAGTCCCTTCAACGCATTCTGGCAATCGAATTGCAGCGTGGCAGATTTAGCCATTTCTGCTTCCGAAACTTTTTCGGAGAAAAGACCGACAAGCGGATACAACGCATTTTCTGGAGAATATCCAGCGCGATTGATTATTTCTGCTTGCCAAGCCTCAGACGAAACTCGTTTGATTGGATAACCCATTGAGCAAATCCAGCCAAGCAATTCACTCATTTGAAAAGACTGAGGGTTGACTAAATGAAAATTCTTTCCGAGCAATTCTTTTTGCCTCGAAAGATGAACGATCGCTCGGCTCACATAGTCAACAGGCGCTACATTCATCAGCTTATCACCATCGGGCGCACATCCAAGTTGCACGCAACCAGCGATTAACCTGTACAGTAAATCGCTGGGATTGCAGGCCCCTGTTTGGCTGTCCCCAGAAATGCGGCCTGGCCTGTAAATGCTAACAGGAATCCCGCGATCGCGCGCGACCTCTACTAACTTTTCTGCCACCCACTTAGTCTGAGTGTAAGCGCCTTCGAGACCCTCTCCGGGAGTGAGCTCATCCTCCTCTGGCACCACCTTAATCCCAGATTCTCCCATTGCCGAGAAAACGGAAATCGTAGAAATTAAATGGACTGGTTTTAGCTTGCTTTGACTCGCCAATCTCAGAACTTCCTGCGTCCCCAAAACGTTAGCGGGTTTGAGAACCGAGTAGGGATAAGTAAACTTGACAAACGCGCCATTGTGGTAAATGACATCAATTTTACTGGCTAAAACTTGGAACTGCTCCTCGGAAAGCCCCAAAAGTGGTTGAGACAAATCTCCAGCAATTGGGATAATGCGATCGCTGCTGCTTTCATCCCAAATTAAATAAGATTCGAGGCTGCTTTGAATCCGCTTTTTAGCTGATTGTGAATCGGCAGAACGGACTAGGCAATAAATTTCTGCTTGAGTTTGTTGCAAGAGGTCGCGGAGTAAAAAGGCTCCCAAAAAGCCCGTCGCCCCTGTTAAGAAAATGCAAGCTGGTTCAGTTTTTGGCTCGCTCAATGGAGTTGCAGGGCGAATTGCCGGATCTAAAACAACTTCAGCGTTAATATCGAAACTTGCAGTGCGATCGCCCGCAGAATCCGACCCATGCTTCACCTCAATATTCTTTGCTAAAGCAGCGATGGTAGGCGCTTCAAAGAAACGGCGCAAGGGCAATTCCTTTTGGAAAGAATCTCTTACCTTTGCTAGCAACTGAGTAATCAGTAATGAATGTCCCCCCAAATCAAAGAAATTGTCATAAATTCCCACTTTTTCGGACCCTAGCAGCTGGGCCCAAATCTCAGCCAGCATTTTCTCAATGGGAGTGCTAGGAGCAACAAAAGTATCTGCTAAATCGGCTCTCGCCGCCTCCGGCGCTGGCAGCGCCCGCCGGTCTATTTTTCCATTAGCCGTGAGCGGCAATCCTTTCAGTACGACAAAAGCAGAAGGAACCATGTAGTCGGGCAGTTTTTCTTTTACAAATGACCGCAGCTCGTTAATAGCGATCGCTGATTCCCTCGCGGGTACAACATAGGCCACTAAGCGCTGATTCCCCGGTTCATTTTCCAGTAGCAAAACTACTGCTTCGCGCACAGCGGAATGTTGAGATAGCGCTGCTTCTATTTCCCCCAATTCAATGCGGAACCCTCGCAGTTTCACTTGGCTGTCGGTCCGCCCTAAAAACTCAATATTTCCGTCGGGCAAATACCGAGCCAAATCTCCTGTTTTATACAGACGCGCTCCTGGTTCGGCGTCGAAGGGGTTGAGGATGAATTTTTCTTCTGTTAATTGGGGTTTGTTTAGATAGCCGCGAGCTAAAGAAAGACCGCCGATGTATAACTCGCCGGACACGCCAATGGCAACTGGCTGCAAGTGCGAATCAAGTAAATAAATCTGCGCGTTATTGATAGGGCGACCGAGAGGGACTGTTTCAGAAATGCAATTTTCTCGGTCTTTGATGGGATAAGCCAGCACGCCTACGGTGGCTTCTGTTGGCCCGTAATGGTTGAAAACTGAACAGTCGGGGGCGTATTTCTCAATAGTTTCGAGCAAATTCCAACTTAAGGCCTCGCCGCCAAGGATTAATCGCTTTTTCGGCAAAACCTGCGCCGGATTAGAAGCGGTTAATAAAGCTTTTAGGTGGGAGGGAACGATTTTGAGGCAGTCAATGGAATGCTGCTGAAAGTAAGCAGCGATCGCCTCTGGATCCGTGGCTCGTTCCTGGGAAATTATGTGCAGGCTTCCTCCCGTACATAAAGCTGGAAAAATTACTGTATTTCCTAAGTCTGCTGCTAAGGTAGAAACGGTTGCGAAACTGCCACCTGAGGGCAGATTTAGCTGTTCCTGAATGCTGTAAAGGTAATTGACGAGCGATCGGTGTTCAATTGCCACTCCCTTTGGCGTGCCAGTGGAACCGGAAGTATAAATGACATAAGCTAAATTTTCACCAGAGAGAGGGGGAGAGGGAGAGGGGGAGACAGAGGGAAGTTCTGCGTCTAAGCAAACGATATATGCCTTAGTTTCAGGCAAATTTTTGATGAGATGCTCTTGCGTTAATAGCACTGCCACTCCAGCATCCTGCAACATCAAGGCGAGGCGCTCTTTTGGCATGGCCGGATCGAGTGGCAAGTACGCGCCGCCTGCTTTGAGAATGCCGAGCATTCCGGCGATCGCATCCACAGATCGCTCTGCACAAATTCCCACTAATCCTGCGGATTTTACTCCTAATTGTTGTAGGTAATCAGCGATTTGGTTGGCGCGGGCGTTGAGTTCCCGGTAAGTGAGCTGCTGATTTTCACAGATAACCGCAAGGCGATCTGGTACGCGCTCCACTTGTTGCTCAAATAGCTGGTGAATGCACTTGTCTTTTGGGTAATCTTTCTGTGTTTGGTTGAACTCAACTAAGACTTGGTGGCGGGCGCGATCGCTCAGAATTTCCAACTCGCCGAGAGCGGTTTCTGGGTGATTAGCTGCACTTTTTATTAAGGTGTAGAATTGCTCTGCTAAACATTGGATCGCTTGTTCCCCTATCAAGGCCGGATCGTAGTGAAACTCAGCGATGAGAGCATCCTCTCGGCGCGCGCAGGAAAGTTTAACTTTGAACCGATCGCCGCAGACATATTGCTGGTAAATTGAAAAATATACGCCACCTGCCGCATACTTTTCTAGTTGTTCCTCAAACTCAAAACAAAATGGAAATCCAGGCGAGCCGTTTATATCTTCCCGGTTGAAATATTCCTGCCATTTATAAGCATCGCTTTGGGATTGCTGAATTTCCTCCCATAATTCCTGAAAGGTAAAATTTTCTTGCAGTTGGCTGCGAAGCGGTAAAAACTTGGCAAATAGACCGAGTGCTGGCTCTAATTCTTCATATTTGCGATTGTCGAATGCGGTGCCAATAATGATTTCTACCTTTCCCAACCGCCGCCAGAGCAACGTTTTCCAGCAAGCTAGAAAGAAAGCAGATATTGAGGTATTGTAGCGGCGGGCGATCGCTTCTATTTCTTCTAGTAAACTCAGTTCT
Organism: Microcoleus sp. AR_TQ3_B6; assembly: GCF_036702785.1. Taxonomy (NCBI): domain Bacteria; kingdom Bacillati; phylum Cyanobacteriota; class Cyanophyceae; order Oscillatoriales; family Microcoleaceae; genus Microcoleus; species Microcoleus sp. AR_TQ3_B6. The sequence continues at coordinate 17,159 of NZ_JAUBVJ010000032.1, forward strand.
ATTTTAACCTCAAAAAATTTCGGTTCAAATGGATCGGACGCGCTGCTATTTTTATTGGCAAAAGGCAATTTTAAACTCGCTAGGGCCGAGTAATCCCGATCGGTCCAATATTTTTTGCCCTCTGCCGCCTCTTCATCCTCAATCAATTCATTCTGCCATTCCGAATATTGAAGATATTGCACCACTTCGTCGGCCAGTTCCTCACCTTGCAAGCAAGCTGCATAACACTGGCTAATTTCTCGAATTAGATTTTTGATGGTGCGGGAATCGGCGCACAGGGAAGGCAGGCTAACAAGCAAAATGTGCCTGTTGGCTGATAGAGAAATTAAGGATAAGCGCCAAATTGGATTTTGCTCAAAGTTGAAAGCTGAGCGCTTTTCGTTTTGAAAAATTTCAGGGATTTTAGCCGCTTGTTCTGGCGGGGTAAAGCATTCGAGATTAACTATCTGCCAGGAAATTAAGCTGCGATCGTTTATCACTTGAATCGGAAATTTAATCCCAGAACGTCGCTGAAAGCTGGTTCGCAGAATTTCGTGGCGATCGCTGACTTTTTGCAGGGCTGCTTTTAAGGCATTTGTTTGGAGATTGCCCTCGATCGAAATCGCACATTGAGCGCGATAAGCGGGACTATCTTGTTGTAACAGCCACAGATATTTTTGTTGAGGAGACAGCCGAAATCCATTAATTGTTTGCATTGGTTATATTGCTTTATGTTTTACGCTCGCCAGGGACTTAAGTCCAAAGGTTATAGCTCAAGTCCGTTAAAACTCACATCTTGTACCATTGGCAAGAACAGGCAAGATTCCTGTTCCACAAGAGATGAATTTTATTGTGGAACAGGCATCTTGCCTGTTCCTAAACAAGTAATTGAGAATGGTGCAACATCTCAGTTAAAACCGACTGTGGGAAAGGCGTTGAAGTGGCTGCTACTGGAGTTATAACTTCGTAGCAGAGCCGCCTAAAGCCTAATTCTGCGGAATAGAAATCAGCTTTTAAATCTCTGCTTCCCCGATCATTTCGCCCATCGCTACCACAATTTTGCGCGGCCCAACAAATGGATTGCGGCTGTGAGCAGACAACATATTATCTAACATTAATATGTCGCCAGCTTCCCAAGGGAAACTAACGGTTGCCTGCTGATAGACGGCCTGAATTTCTGCCATTACCGAATCTTCAATAGGAGTGCCGTCACCGTAATAAACATTGCGAGGCAGGTTTCCTTCTCCAAAGACAGATAATAAAGAGTTGCGGACTGCGGAATCTAAGCAGGAAATATGGTGCAAGAGCAGTTGGTTAAAAAATACCATCTCTCCAGTTTTGGGGTGCTGGGCGATCGCCGGCCTCCGCTTGCGAGTTCTGAGCTTATTTCCGTCTTTCCACTCAAATTCTATGGCTGCTTGACGGCAATATTGTTCCACCTCAGTTTTGTGCGCCGTTTTGAAAAATTCTTGCCAGCTTACATCGAGTCCGTCGGTGTAGTTGCGGACGTACATCAGTTGCTTTTGCGCCAATTTTTCTCGGAGTTTGGGGTTGAGCAACTGGTAAACTTTCCGGCAATCCACGATCGGGGTTTCGCCACCTGACTGCGCGGGTTGAACGCAGAAAAACCAGATTTTCATTGGCCAGCGGTGCAGGTGCGAACTTTCGCTGTGAAAGAAGATAGTTTGCTCGGCGGGATAAGGGGTCGAACCGTAAACTTTGCCGCCGATTCCTTCGCGCGGCAAATCTCCGTACTCGCCGAACAGTTGCGGACAAATCCCCAAGGCAAACTGCTCGAAAGTAGAAACTAAAGGCTCGGTGAAGCCTCGAAACAAAATTGCACCGTGTTGCTGCAATTTGGTCTCGATCGATGTTCGGTTGTTTTTTGCCCAATCAATGAGATCGACATCGCTGGCAGCGGGTTTAATGACTAGCGGGAATTGTTCCCCAGGCTGGAGAAATTCGGTTTTTATCAACTCGCCGTCTGGCAGAGTGACTACTTTCGGTTTAACACTCTTAAATTTGCTAAAGTTCAGCTTTTGGCGCTTGACTTCTTGCATTGCTTGTTGTTCTTTTTCTGCTTCCGTGAGAATTTCTAAGTTATTTAACCGAGTCTCAGGCTCCGCCACAATGCTGTTGAGTAAGGTTTGAAAACGGCTGGACATTTGCTCGATGGCGGCGGCCTCAAAAAGGTCAGTGTTGTACTTCCAAGTGCCTGCAATTCCTTGCTCGGTTTCTCCCACGAAGAGAACTAAATCAAATTTGGCGATGCCGCTGTCTTGTTCTAAGGGTGTCAAAGTTAACCCGCCTAGCTCTAAAGCAGGCATGGGCATATTTTGCATGACGAATAAGACTTGAAAGAGCGGTGTTTGATTCAGGCTGCGATCGGGCCGCAATTCCTCCACCAATTTGTCGAAGGGTAAATCCTGGTGAGCGTAGGCTTTTAAGGTGACTTCGCGCACGCGATCGAGCAATTCCATGAAAGTAGGATTGCCGCTGAGATCGCCGCGCAAAAGCAAGATATTGACAAAGAAACCAATCAGAGCTTCTGTTTCCAATTGGGTGCGGTTGGCGAGGTCAGTTCCCACCACCATGTCATCCTGATTTGTCGATCGATATAGCAGCGTTTCCAGAGCAGCTAGCAACGTCATAAATAGGGTGACATTTTGTTGGCGGCTCAGCTTGTTGAGCGCGGCGGAAAGGTTTGGAGAAAGCTGGAAAGGTTGAAGGGCAGCGCGATAGGTAGAAACAGCGGCGCGCGGTTGTTTGGCAGGCAGTTGCAGCACTGGTAAGGGATTGCCTAAGTGTTGCTTCCAATAGGCAAGTTTTTCTTCTAAAACTTCCCCAGAAAGCCAGTTTCGCTGCCACACGGCATAATCGGCGTATTGGATTGAAAGTTCGGGAAGTGGGGAGGGTTTGCCAGTGCAAAAAGCTTCGTAGAGGGTGGCCATTTCCCGCACGAGTACCCCGAGGGACCAGCCATCTGCAACGATGTGATGGATGGTTAGCAATAAGATAAATTCTGTGTCGCCTAACTGTAGCAAAGTGACTCGCATTAATGGCCAGTTTGCTAAGTCAAAAGGTTGTTGCGCTTCCTCGGCGGCGAGTCGCATGGCTTCTGCTTCTCGCTGAGATTGAGGAAAGTGCTGCAAATCTATAACTGAGAGCGCGAAAGTAGGTTCGGGAATTATCAACTGAATGGGCCGCCCTTCCACCGCGCCAAAAGTTGTCCGCAAGGCTTCGTGGCGATTGATAACTGCTTGGAAACTGCGCTCTAATGCTGTTACGTCGATCGCACCTTTCAAGCGCACGGCTGCGGGGATATTGTAAGCCGGATCGCCCGGTTGCAAGCGATCGAGAAACCAGAGGCGCTGTTGGGCGAAAGAAAGGGGCAATTCTGGGCCTCGCGGTGCGCGATCGATGGGGGGTGCTTCCTGTTTTTGCTCGCTGCTGCTGATTTGGGAAATGCGCGAGCTCAAACTTGCCACTGTTGGCGATTCAAATAAGACGCGCAGGGGCAATTCAATTTTAAACGCTTCTCGCAGGCGCGCGATCGCCCCAGTAGCTAATAGGGAATGCCCTCCCAATTCAAAGAAGTTATCCTCGCTGCCAATTCCCTCGATGCCTAAGACTTCGCTCCAGATGCCAGCAACCATTTCCTCAAGGGGCGATCGCACCGCGGAGATCGCGCTTTTTTCCGGTGCAGGCAGCGATCGGCGATCGACCTTGCCATTCGGCAGAAGCGGCAGCGCTTCCAGCAGCACGAAAGCTGAAGGCACCATATATTCCGGCAATTTTTGTTTTAAATCGCCGCATAACTCATCTGCCAGGCTCGAGGATTGAAACTCTGAAACACTTTTTTCTGCCTTGTTTTCAGCAATATAGGCGACTAGGCGCTTGTTGCCGGGGCTATCTTCCCTGACGATAACTGCCGTCTCCCGCACCGCTGGATGCCGCTCCAATACAGCCTCTATTTCTCCTAGTTCAATGCGGAAACCGCGAATTTTTACCTGGCGATCGATGCGCCCTAGAAATTCGATCGTTCCATCGGGAAGCCACCGCCCTAAATCTCCGGTTTTGTACATTAAATCTTTGTCAATTCCTGGCAGCGGTTTTGCCGTATTTGGAAAGGGATTTTCCACAAAGCTTAATTGAGTGTTCTTTTCATCTTTCCAATAGCCCTCGCCGACGCCAAATCCCGACACGCAAATTTCTCCCGGCACTCCGACGGGCAATAACTTCATCTGAGAGTCGAGGATGTAAAGATTTAAATTGGCGAGGGGTTGGCCAATGGATAGCGATCGCTGATTTTCCGGCAAAGGTTTATCAAGAATTGCCTGGGTAATATCGTCAGCCGCTTCTGTAGGGCCATAAGCATTGACAACGCCGATCGAGGGATACAAACGCAACCACTGATTCGCCAACTCTACCGAGACGGATTCTCCCGTTACCATCATCCATTTTAAATTGGGGAACGCTCGTTGCTGCGGCGAGAATTTTGAAAGATAGTCTGTCAATCCTCGGACAACGGTGGGAACGAGTTCGACGAGGGTTAATTTGTGTTTTTGAATTACCTCACACAATTTTTCTGGATTGCAAATTGTTTCCGCGTCGGCAATTACGGTTTTTCCGCCAATTAAAAGAGGAGCTAAAAATTGCCAAACCGAAATATCCGATGAAGCGGGAGCGCTTTGCAAAAAGGTAAATTCTTCAGTCAATCCCAGCGCCTCAAATTGGGCGTAAATGTGATTGATCGCGCCGCCGTGTCGGATAATAGCTGCCTTGGGCAATCCGGTGGAACCCGAGGTATAAATCGCGTAAGCTGGATCGGTGCCGCGATTGCTGGTTTCTAGATTGGCTGCGGGCAGTTTATCGAAATCGCGGCGATCGCATATCTGAACTTCTGTGACAGATCTCGCCGCGCCCTCCGGCTTGACATCTAAACAAGCCAAATATTTTAACTGAGGGCAATACTCGATTTGGCTTGCCAAAATCTCTAAAAATGAAGCGTCCGTTAAGAGAATTCCCACTTCGCTGTGAGAAAGCATATAGCGAATTCTCTCCGGAGGATAAGTGCTGTCAATGGGAACGTAGACTCCCCCCGCCTTTAAAATAGCGAGAATAGCGATGAGAAAATTCGGACTCCGTTTTTGCAGAATTCCCACCAGTTGTCGATTTTTGACTCCTAAACTCTGCAAAAATCTGGCGAGTTGATTCGCTTTTTCGTTCAGTTGGCGATAAGTTAACTGAGTTTCTTCAAAAACAACAGCTATTTTATCCGGCGTTTTTTCGACCTGGCTTTCAAATAAATCGTGAATCGTTCGCTCGACAGGATACTCTCTAGCATTGTCGTTAAAACTTTCTAAGATCTGGCGGATTTCAGATTGGCTTAAAAAACTAATATCCGCAATTTTTATGTGAATGTTGTTGGTGACGTTTTCCAAAAGATTGATATAGTGTGCCGTCAGTCTTCTGATGGTTTCATCTTTGAAAAGCAAGCCGCTGTACTCAATTTTGCCGACAATCCGATTGCCATCGACTTTCAAAGCAATTGTTAAATCATTGCCGAGTTCCGCGAGATCGCTTGCAGAGTGAATGTTTTCCCATAAGACGGCTACGTCAAAAATTGGACAGCGGCTCTGAGTTTCGGAAATTTTTAACAACCGCACTAATTCAGCAAACGGATAATTTTGGTGGCTGTAGGCCGCGATCGCAGTATCTTTGACTTGCAGCAGAAACTCTTTGAAAGTCAATTGAGGAGTTACAGTGGAGCGCAGCGGCACAACTCGATTAATTAAGCGATCGCTTTTTTCTGGGTTATAAATCGGCGAGCCGACAATAACATCCCTATTGCTCGTATATTTGTGGAGCAGTATTTTAGCGGTAGCGAGGAGAATTAGATAAATTGACAAATCGGATTTTTTCGCCAACTTAAAAATCGCTTCAGACAGTTCGCTCGACAGTGCAAATGCGACCTCTCGCTCTTTGCCGCTATCTACCACAGGTCTTACATAATCGCCTATCAAAGTTGTCTCGGGCAGTTCCCCGGATAGCTTGTTTAACCAATAAATTTTTTGAGACAACAAGTTATCTGAAATGGGGGTAAGCTGCCTGATTTGATTTGCTACGGCTATCATCGATCGTCTCCTGACATTTTAAAAATTGGAAAAAGTTATGACAATTAGGAATTCAAGCAATCGGACAAGGCTTGTTGGAGAATCAGGCAGCCTTTTTTCAAAATCGACCATTCTATAGTTAGCGGGGGCAAGATTTTGAGTACGGTATCATTTCTCCCAACTCTTTCGACGATTAATCCCAACTCGAAACACCGCGAAGTGACCTTTTTAGCAAAACTAGCACCGCCAAATTTTTCAAAATCGATGCCCCAAATTAAACCAATTCCTCGGATATCTATTTTTTCGCTGATGGGGGCGATTTCTTCGGTAAGGAATTTTTTTAACAAAAACTCTTTCACTTGTACTTCGGGTTCAAGGCGGATATTTTCTCGATACTCTAGAGCAGCGGCAGCTCCTACGAAAGCGAGTTGATTTCCCCGAAATGTACCCGTATGTTCGCCCGGTTCCCAAATATCCAACTCAGGTTTAATCAACAAAAGCGACATCGGAAATCCGTAACCGCTGATCGATTTGGAAAGGATTACCATATCGGGAACGATATTAGCTCTTTCAAATGAGAAGAATGGCCCTGTCCGCCCGCAACCCACTTGAATGTCGTCGCAAATTAATAAAATGTCGTGGCGTGAACACAAGTCTCTGAGCTGTTGCATCCACTCGACGGGCGCGACAATTACTCCCCCTTCAGCTTGCACCGTTTCAAAAATAATTGCCGCTGGTTTTTCGATTCCAGAATTGACATCATTTAGGACGGCTTCGATATAACCGATAGTATTAAAACTTTCCATGAACCCATAGGGATAGGGCATAAAAGTTACATTATTTGAGGTTACGCCTGCCCCCGCTCTCGCGGCAATATTGCCTGTCGCAGCTAAACTGCCTAACGTCATGCCGTGATAGGCTCCCATGAATGAGAAAATGCCCGGTCTTTTCTTGATTTTTCTGGCTAATTTCAAAGCCGCTTCAACGGCATTTGTTCCCGTTGGGCCGCAAAACTGAACTTTATAATCCAGCTTTTTCGGTTCTAAGACAGAGGAAAAGAATTTTTCTAAAAATTCTTTTTTGGCTGAGGTGTGCATATCTAATCCGTGCGCGATCGCGTCCGATGCCAGATAGGCTATTACTTTATGCTTGATATAGTCATTGTTGTGCCCGTAATTCAGCGCCCCTGCCCCTGCTAAAAAATCGATATATTCCGCTCCTGTTTCGGAATATATGATAGAATCTTTTGCCCGATGGAATATATCAGGAAAATTTCTGCAATAGCTTCTGACATTAGACTCGCGAGTTTCAAAAATATTTGCTGGCTGACTTGGCTTTTGTAGGGCGATGCGATGCATGGCAACTTTCTCACTCTCGTTAATTTGTTAGTTAGGCGGCGGACAATTCAAAACTAAACGTTACTTCTCTTTCCAGACTTAACGTCATGGGATACTCGCGATCGATCGGCAACATCAAGTCCTTTAGGAGCGCGTTTGGTTGCGCCAAGATGCCCTGAATCAATCTCTCGAAATCCTGCAGAATGTGAGTAATTGTGGCTAGCTCGAAGCGGCGGAAATCGTAATTGATGCCGATGCAGAAATTGAGATCCGGATACACGGCAACAGTCAGGGGATAGTTAGTCTTGTAAAAATTTGGCGCCTTGGAGAAAATCGTCGAGTTCGAGATTTCTAAATTGCCTTCCCATTTTTCCAAGAGTGAATCCACAGGCGCGTTTTCATACACCAAGATACTCTCGAACAAAGGCCTGCTTCGCGGCACTTGACTCCACCCTTGAATATCAACTAGCGGACTCCACTCGTACTGGCGCATTTCCAGTAATTGTTCTTGAAGCTGCCTCAGCCAAACTAGCAGAGATTGTTCAGAAGCTACCTCGATCCATACGGGCAAGCTGTTAACAAATAGCCCAATTAGCGGCTCGTCTTGTAGTAATTCTACTGGGCGTCCCGCCACTGTACATCCGTAGACTACTTTGCTCACGCCGCTGTAGTAACTGAGCAGCATCGCCCATGCTCCCTGAAATATCGTACTCAATGTAAGCTGGTGCTGCCGCGAAAAAGATTGCAGCGCTGCTGTAGTTTCTGGCGATAAATAGATTCTCTGTTCGTCGTATTTTTCCTCGGAATTGAAGGCGCTGCTAGCATCTAGATTGGTGAGGGAAGTAGGCGATCGCAATTCTCCGAGCGCTTGCCTCCAGTACGTCTGGGCTTTCGCTACGTCTTGTTTTTGCAACCATTCGATGTATTCTCGGTAGGGAATGCTGGGCCCTAAATCTACATTTTTCCCATCACAAATCGCCTCGTAAATTTGAAGCACTTCCGCGAGAATCGTGGGGATTGACCACCCATCCATCACGATAAAATGTCTGCTCCAAATAAATTGGTAACAGTTGTCAGCGAGGCGAAACAAAGTCAGGCGCATCAAACACTCTTGGGAAAGGTCGAACCCTAAGGCGCGATCGCTCTCCAGAAAAGTATTTAATTGCTCCTCCTGTTCCGCAGGATTTAGCCCCCGCCAGTCGCATTGCTCTAAGGGAACTGTTACTTGCTGATATACAACTTGTAAGGGTTTGTTGATATCTTGCCAGAAAAAGCCTGTCCGCAAACTCGCGTGCCGGTTCGCTACTTGCTGCCAAGCGCTAGAGAAAGCGCCCACGTTGAGATTTCCCCGCAACAAAAAGGGCATTTGGAAAAAATACAGTCCCAATTCCGGAGCGAATAAGCTATGAAAAAGAATGCCTTTCTGAATCGGCGAAAGTTCGTAAATATCCTCAATGTTTTCTACTTGCATGAATTTTTACCTGCGCTGGTTGATTTTCGCTAAGAAGCGATCGAGGTCTTTTTGACTCAAATTTGCTTTTGGGAAGTCAGAAGGCGTGTAGGTTGCTGCTTCGGCAGACTGACAGTGAGCAGCAAGCGATCGCAAATTATCCACAAAATCTTTAGCTAGTTTTTCGATGGTGGTTCGCCGGTAGGCTGCTTCGCTATACCTCCACTCTAGTTGCAGCCTATTTTGTCGCACGCCGGAGTCAATTGCGATCGGATAGCGCCGATTTCCTAGCAGGCTGCTGCGATCGCTTTCAACTAGCTCAAACGCCAAAGATTCAGGCAAAATCGGATCTAATTGCTCGCGGTAGTTAAATCTAATCTGCGATCGATCCAAGGCTTGCAGGTGCGCCGCTACTTCTGCGCCATCGCCCAAATAGCGCAGTACCCCGTAGCCAGCGCCTCGATTGGGTACGCCCCGCACCTGCTCTTTAATCGCCTTTAAAGCTTCCCCAGGCCCAGAGATGCCCTTGAGAATGAGCTGCACCGGGAAAATCGCCGCAAAGCAGCCAATAGTGCGCGACAAATCGATATCTTTGGCAAAAATTTCTCGCCCCGAAGCCTCCAAATCCACCAGCAAGGAATCCGCTTTCGTCCACTGATTAAAAGTTTGCACCAATGCAGTCAGCAATACTTCGCTCGTTTGGGTTCCATAAGCTGCAGGAACTTTTTGCAGTAAAGTGCGAGTTTCTTCAACATCGAGCGAAACTAATACAGCGTTTTCCCGATCGTTGCTTGGAGAATCAACGGGCAGTTGCGAGACTTCTTGACGCGCAGCCAGCCAGTAATCTCGCTCTTGCTGAATTTGTGGCGATTTGGCGTACTCTTGCAGAAATTCTGACCACCGTTTAAAAGTTGCTGTTGTGGGCGGTAATTCTACGGATTTGCCCTGACTCAACTGCGCGATCGCCGCCGAAAGTTCCTCTAGCAAAATTTGCCAGGAAACGCTATCTGCCGCCAGTTGGTGAATCGTTAATAGCAGGCTATTGTGTCGATCCTTTCCCTGGTTAAACAAAGCCGCTCGCCAGAGAATTCCCTCGGCTGGATTCAAACTTTCTTTCAGCTCGGCGGCAGTTCTTTCTAAAGTAATTTCTCCTTCGATCGCTGGCAACGCCGATAAATCGATGTATGAGAAAGGTTCTGTTTGGATTTCATCTAAACTACCGTACATTTGCTGCCAGCCAGATTCTGTATGGAGAAATCGCAGGCGAAGAATGTCGTGGCGATCGAGCAATTTTTGCACCGCTTGCTGCCATAGTTCAGGAGCGATTGCCGAGTCTGTTTTAAATAAAAAGCTCTGGCACTTACCGGAATTTTTTTCTTCTAAAAATTCCTGCTGTATGGGGAGAACAGGCAGCAGTTTTTCAGGCGTCTCAATTGTGCTTGCAACCGCTGCAAGCTCCGCCACAGTGGGACACTCAAACAGTTGTTTGGGCGTCACGCGCAAGCCGGCTTGATTGATTTTGGCGACGATGCGAATGCTTGAAATCGAATCTCCGCCTAACTCGAAAAAGTTATCGTAAATTCCTACTTTTTCGACCTCTAGCATTTGCCCCCAAATCTGGGCGATAGTTGCCTCGGCAGGCGTGCGAGGTTCTGCGAAAGTTCCTGCTAATTTCCCTCTCGCACTGTCGGGTTCTGGGAGCGATCGCCGGTCTACCTTTCCGTTAGGAGTTAAAGGCAAACTTTTGAGCGTTACAAAAGCCCAAGGCACCATGTACTCAGGCAATTTTGCCGCTAAAAAACGGCGAAGTTCGCTGCTGCTTGGCGCTTGTTTCTGATTAGAAACAAAATAAGCCACGAGGCGCTTTTCACCAGGCGCATCTTCCCGCGCCACCGCTACAGCCTGCGCGATATCTGGATGCTGCCCTAATGCTGCCTCAATTTCTCCCAATTCAATGCGGAAGCCGCGGATTTTTACTTGACTGTCAATTCGCCCGATGAATTCGATGTTTCCGTCTGGCAAATAGCGAGCCAAATCACCCGTTTTATAAAGATGTGCCTGCGCGTCAAAGGGATGGCGAATAAATTTTTCTGCGGTTAATTCGGGGCGGTTGAGATAGCCCCGCGCCAGACTGCTGCCGCCGATGTGCAGTTCCCCAGGTACGCCTACTGGCACTGGCTGCAAATGGGAATCCAGTAGATAAATCTGGGTATTTGCTATAGGTTTGCCGAGTGGAACTGTCTCGGAAATTCCTTTCAATTCCTCGCCATACACTTGATAGGTGAGTACGCCCACCGTTGCTTCTGTTGGCCCGTAGTGGTTGAAAATCAGGCAATCTGGATTGATTTTATGAATCTTTTCAATTAGCTCCCAGCTAGCAGCTTCACCGCCTAAAATTAGCCGTGTTCGTGGCACAATTGACTCGGCGACAGAAGAAGTTAAAAGAGCAGCAAGGTGCGAGGGAACAATCTTGAGGCAATCGATCGAATGGTGGCAGAAATATTGGGCCAGTGCTTCTGGATCGGTGGCGCGTTCTTGGGATACTATATGCAGGCATCCACCGGAACAAAGTGCCGGGAAAATCGCTGTATTGCCCAAGTCGGCGGCGAAGGTAGAAACGGTGGCAAAACTGGCACCTGATGGCAGGTTTAATCTTTCCTCAATAGCGTACAGGTAATTGAGCAGTTGCCGGTGTTCGATCGCTACTCCCTTGGGCGTGCCAGTGGAACCGGAAGTATAGATGACGTAAGCTAAATTGTCAGAAGAGGCGCGAGGCGTGTAAGAGGCAGAATTAGTGGGAATGTCTGTATCGATGCAAACAATATTTACCTGAGTTTTCGGCAAGCTTTCAGCGAGTCGCTGTTGTACGAGTAAAACCTTCACCTGAGCGTCTTCTAGCATTAGCGCTTTGCGATCTGCTGGGGTTGCCGGATCGATCGGTAAATAGGCACCCCCGGCTTTGAGTACGCCCAGCATTCCTAGGATTGTTTCTAAAGAGCGATCGACGCAAATTCCGACAATTGACTCTGATTCAACTCCCAAGTTTTGCAGGTGATGGGCGAGTTGATTGGCGCGATTGTTAAGTTCTCGGTAAGTGATTGTTTGGTTTTCAAAGATGACGGCAATATTATCAGGAGTGCGATCGGCTTGTTCTTCAAAAAGCTGGTGAATGCATTTGTCTGTCGGGTAATCTTTCTGGGTTTGGTTGAACTCGACGAGAAGCTGGTGACGATCGCGATCGCTGAGTATATTTAACTGACTGATGGGTATTTGTGGATTTTTTAAGGCACTTTCTAACACCGCCTGGAAGTATTGTGACAAGCGCTTGACATCTTCAGCTTCAAATAAAGCCGAATCGTAGCGAAACTCGGCGGTTAAGCAATTGCCTCGTGAAAGGCCCGAAAGTTTAAGTTTGAAGGGCTCTAGGCAGGCATCTTGCCGATCGAGGAAAAATGAAACGCCAGACTCGCCATATTTCTCTGGCTTTGTTTCATACTCAAAGCAGATGGGCAAAAAAGCGTTACTTTTATCGGATTCTAGAGTTTCTTCCCAGGTGAAATATTCTTGCCAAGTGTGAATATCTTTGAGATTTAGCTCAACTTGCCGCCAAATTTTGGCAAAACTGAATTCGTCTTGCAAGTCGCATTGTAGCGGTAAATAGGTACTCAACAGCCCCAGCGCTCCCTCTAATTCTTCATATTTCCTAGCGTTTCCAGTTACGCCGATTATCGGGTTTGGCTGTCTGGTAAGCCGCGCAATCAGAATTTGCCAGCAAGTCAGCAGAAATGTAGAAATATCGCTTTGGTGTTTTTGGGCGATCGCTTCCAGGCTGTCGAACAAATCACCCCGAATTTCCACCCTTTCTACTAGCGGCTGAAATTTCGCTTCTGAATTCTTCTTTTCCCAAGGAAGCGTTAATAAATCCAAAGATTCAATGTTCAGCTTTCGCCAGTATTCTTGGCCGATTGCCGTTTCTTCTGATTCGAGCAGCTCATTTTGCCACTCAGCAATATCGGCATATTGCATTGGCTCATCAGAGAACTCTTCCCCGCACGCGCAGGCTGAGTATGAAAGACTGAGTTCGCGGGTGAAATTTTTCAGGGTGACGCTATCTGCAATTAAGGCAGAGAAGTTCGCCAGCAATAGGTGCTTGTTTTGCGCCAAAGTGACTAAAGAGAGATGCCAAAGTGGGCCGCGCTCAAAATCAAAAGGAAGCAGGTTTAGTTGCTGAAAAAGCGCTGCGATTTTAGCTTCTTGTTCTTCGGGAGACAAACCGCTGAGATTGTATTCCGAGATCGGAACTTCACCAGTGCAGGCGATCGCTTGCAGGGGTAGTGTCATCCCAGGCAAGCAGTGAAAGCTAGTCCGCAGGATTTCGTGCCGATTCACGACATTTTGCAGCGCACTTTTAAGAATCTCTCGATCGAGGTTTCCTGTAATTAAAATTGCACCTCGAACGCCATAGATCTGTTTAGGATTATTTTGCTGTAACCCCCACAAATGTCGTTGCTGTGGAGAAAGTCTAAACCCTTCGATTGTTTCCTTTTGCATATCTACTGTTCCTTTCAGGGGTCTAAATGTCTTGACAGCTAAACGGTTCTGCCATCCCGACAACAACTCGACGCGAACCAGAGAATGGAGTGCGTCCGTGCGCGGTTAGCATATTATCTAGCAGCAAGACATCTCCTTCTTCCCAAAGGAAAACAGTTGTTGCTTGCTGATAGCAGCGACGAATTTCGTCTAATATAAAATCTTCAAGGGGCGAGCCATCGCCGTAATAAGCATTGCGGGGTAAATCTTCCTGTTTAAAAGAAGTTAAAAGCTCTTTGCGAACGGCGGGTTCGAGATTGGAAATGTGGAAGAGGTGAGCTTGATTAAACCACACCATTTCCTGCGTTTTTGGGTGCCCAGCGACAGCTTGACATATTTGCCGAGTTCTCAAGCCATCGCCACTTTTCCATTCTAACTCAATTCCCGCTTTTTCGCAATACTCTTCTACCTCAATTTTGCTATCAGTATTAAAGACATTTTGCCAGGGTAAATCTACACCACCGCCGTAATTTCGCACATACATAACCTTTTTTTTGGCAAACTTTTCTCTAATCTTTAAATCCAGGCTTTCAAATACTTGGCGGCTGTTAGCGATCGGAGTTTCTCCTCCCTGTTCGGCTTTCTTGACGCAGAAAAAAGCAATTTTCAGCGGCCAATTGCGAGAATAAGCCATTTCATTGTGCAGTGGGATGAATTGCTCGGCAGGATACTCGGTGGAAGTGTAGATATTTCCGCTCACCAGACTGCGCGGAGTCGAGCGAAAAGAATATTCCAACAAGTCGCCAGCAATAGTTTGAATAAACTGCTCGAAACCATTCACCCCGCCGACTTCAAAGCCTCGAAAAAGTATTCCTCCATGCTTCCATAACTGCGTTTCAATTGATGAGCGATTGTTCTGTGCCCAACCTGCGAGATTTAATTTTTCTACTGTTGGCTGAACAACTAGAGGTAGAAGGTTTTCGGGCTGGAAGTAGGCGGTTTTGACTAATTCCTCTGAGGACAAGCTGACGGCTTTGCGCCTAACCGAGCCTAACTTTTGGGAATTGAGATTCTTTGTTTCTGTATTTGTCATAGTTTTTGCTTTGGTGAGGAGTTTATCCCTATTCCGGTAGCATCGGCAGAGTAAAATTCAGTCAACAGTCAACCACA
>NZ_JAUBVJ010000032.1:31840-64198 GCF_036702785.1 Microcoleus sp. AR_TQ3_B6
GATGGTGCAACCGGAATCCATCTAATTCATCTGCGTTAATCTGTGTTAATCTGCCTGTATCTGCGGTCAAAAAAAGAGAACTTGTTCACCGCAGATGACAAGGGATTGACGCTGATTCACGCAGATGAAAAGAAGAGAGATAGGAAGAATGCCGATGCAAACAGATTTGATATGAGCCCTCATTTTAAACTTTTCATAACTTCCGGTAGCATCGGCATAATAAAATTCAGTCAACAGTCAACAATCCCAGATGGTGCAACCGGAATCCATCTAATTCATCTGCGTTAATCTGTGTTAATCTGCCTGTATCTGCGGTCAAAAAAAGATAATTTAGTAACCGCAGATGACAAGGAATTGACGCTGATTTACGCAGATGAGGAGAAGAGAGATAGGAAGAATTCCGATGCTAACAGATTTGATATGAGCCATCATTTTAAACTTTTCATAACTTTGCGTTTAGCCATTTTTAATTTTTGAATTCCCGAAATCTGAATTTGTTTTTCCTGCTCGATTTGGTGCTGCCTTTCTGCTTCAGCAATAATTTCTGTCAAGTCGTCGAGCATGATATCTGGCTGGATGACTACCTGGTTGAGGAGGGTTTGGAAACCTCTCACCATTCGGGCAATGGTCGCACCCTCAAATAAGTCTGTTTTGTACTCAAATAAGCCTTGAATTCCTTCTGAAATCTCCCAGAGAGTGAGGCTTAAGTCGTGTCTCGACATACCGACATCGAATTCCAAAATGCTCAAGGTTAAACCAGCTAACTCCAGGGGTGGCATGGGCGCATTCTGGAGTACAAACCACACTTGAAACAGCGGGTTATAGCTGAGATTTCGCTCCGGCTGCAATTCCTCTACGAGCTTTTCAAAAGGGACATCGGGGTGAGCGTAAGCTGCTAAAGCTACCTCGCGTGTTCGACGGAGTAGTTCCCGGAAAGTTGGATTGCCTGCGGTGTCAATTCGCAGCACTAAAGTATTGACAAAAAATCCAATTAGTTCCTCTAATTCCAGGCGGTTGCGATTGGCAATGGGAGAACCAATAGCGAGATTATCCTGCTTTATTTGGCAGGAAAGCAAGGATTGAAATGCTGCCAGCAACGTCATAAATAGGGTGACATCTTGTTGCTGGGCGAGCGTTTTTAGCTTTTCAGTTAAAGAAGCAGAAATCACAAAAGATTGCTGCGACCCTCGGAAACTTTGCACGGGAGAGCGCTGCCTATCTGTTGACAGTACAGCTAAAGCGCCTCCCAATTGCTGTTTCCAATAAGCGAGCTGTTTTTCTAATTTCTCTCCCTGGAAATGCTGCCGCTGCCAACTGGCGAAGTCGGCATACTGTACGGAAAGTTCAGGCAGCCCAGAGGGTTTGTCATTGGAAAAAGCTTCATAAAGTGCGGCTACTTCTCCCACCAATACCCCCATAGACCAACCATCAGAAATAATGTGGTGTATCGTCAGCAGCAACACATATTCTGCCGGACTAAGTTGCAGCAGAGTGCCCCGAAGTAAGGGAGCTCGCGTTAAGTCAAAGGGGCGTTGGGCTTCTTCAAGAGTACGCTGCTCTATTTCAGCTTGCTGCTCATTTTCTGGTAAATGTCGCAAGTTTACTACCGACAAAGCGAAATTCAAGGAAGGAGAAATCAGTTGGACAGGTTGCCCGTCTACTTCTGCAAAAGCAGTCCGTAAAACTTCGTGACGCCTGACAATTTCATTGAGTGTTTGTTGCAGTGCAGACAAATTCAATTGTCCTTGCAAACGCACAGCAGCAGGAAGGTTGTAGGCGGGGTTTTCGGGAGACAATCGATCGAGAAACCACAGCCGTTGCTGGGCAAAAGAAAGGGGAGCCGAGTTTTGCTGCGATCGCCTGGGAATGCGCTGAGATTGCTCAGCCTGTACTGCCTCTTTGCCCAATGCTTTGAGGAGGAGCGCTCGCTTCTGGGGCGAGAGGTTTTTTAGTCGTTCTGAACGATTAGTAGACATCATACAGCATTTTTTAGGTAAGTGAGGTACATAGCTTTCGATAGAGGACACGGCAGTGCCGTTTCCCTACAGCTCGCGATCGCTTGACTGGTGTACTTCATCAACGTGGAATTTTTTGTGATTCACCTCGTCGGAGTAGTCGCTGTTTGTGATAGTTAAGGAAAGCTTTGCTGCTATTTTTAGCTGGTCGTTTAAAACAACGTTGATATCTGCTTCGGTGGTGAGGGGGTTGGCAAGGACGACTCGAAAAGCAACAATGGGCATGGTTTTGCCATAACTGGTGTTTTGCACGGTTGTTCGCGATACGAAGGTGTGACCGGCTCGCCGCTGGGCTTCCTGAAGGCGCTCGTTAAATTGATTGATGAAGTGGTTGTCTGCTTCGGCTAGTTGTTTTTTGGCTGCTTTTTCCCTGAAGGTTTCTGGAATGTAGCGGTATAAAAGAATATTAATTTCTGGTTCTAGCAGCAATTCAAAGGCTGGATTTTCCCGAATTAAATTGGCGAAGTGCTGCGTTTTATGGATGCCTGCATCTATCAAAAATTCATAGCCTTGATGACCGATGATATTCAACGCGGCTTGCAAGAACAAACTCGCACCTGGTCGAGAGCCTTCGAGAGAGCGCTTGCCGAGATCGATTGAGTCTTTTCGCACTGTGTAGGGCGCGTGTTTTTCAATAACTTTGGCGGTTTGGGGATTGCGGAATAAAACTAGACCGATTCCCATTGGCAAATACATTTGTTTGTGTCCATCTATGGTGACGGAATCTGCTAGTTCAATCCCTGCGAATTTGTGCCGGTGACGTTGGGAAAAAAGCACGGGGCCGCCCCAAGCGGCATCGACGTGAAAGTGAGCGTTTGCTTCTTGGGCGATCGCGGCTATTTCTGGAAGCGGATCGATACTTCCGGAATCGGTGCTGCCTGCAATACCGATAATTGCCAGAATGTGCAGGTGGCGATCGCGACATTCGGCTACTGTTTGGCGCAGCGCTGCCAAATCCATGCGGTGATTGGCATCGGTGGGGATTTTTAGGAGATTGCGATCGCCAATGCCTAATAAACCGGCAGCCTTTTCAAAAGAATAGTGCATCAAACTCGAGCCGATTATCACCATTCCCTTGTAGCCGTAAAACTCTAAAGCTGCGTACAAGCCTTCTTTTTCAATGCCACTAAAGTTATTTTTTGGCCCTAAAGAAGCGTTGCGAGCGCACCACAGGGCTGTAATATTAGCTAGGGTGCCGCCCGTTGTCACGATACCGAGCGTGCTGTCACTTTTTTGAATGTGCTGGTTATAAAATTCCTCAGAAAAATCGTAAATTAATCGGTGCATCATTGCCAAAGTCTGGCGCTCGCAGGGGCTTAAAACTTTGGCAGTTTCCATCTTGACTAAATTTTGATTCATCGCGGTTAACAGCTTCGCGATCGGGCGCACAAAATAGGGAAGTGCGCTCGTCATGTGACCGATATATCGGGGGGAAGAGGTGTGAATGGAATGGGCAACGAGGGTTTGGGCTAAATCATCGATATAATCCGCAACATCTGTAGGAAGGGCGGGAATTTTGTTTTCCCTAAACTCCTGAATAATTAACTCTAAGTCAATATCTGTACTAGCGGTTTTTGCGTACAAAAAGTCTTCAACTAGGGCAGAAATTCGCTCCTCCATTGCTTCTTCTGCCAAAAATGACTTTTCTGAGGCACTGAATAGCTCCATTAATTTTTCTTCAAGTGGGGTAACAGAGGCTTTTAAGGGCTGCATTACATCTTGAAACTCTTGGGCTTTTACTGTTAATTTACTCATCTAATTTATCCTGTTTAATGGGCTTTTTTTATCTCCTATTCCCCACCGAAGCCTTAAGGATAAAAGGGCTGCTTGGTTTCTTTTACCAACCCGATCTTTCCTCAGTAAGCATCACTGTTTTGGCTGAATCTCCCTCACTATTTTCTAAGAGATCGAGCAATTCATCTATCTGGTTAGCATCGGCGTTTGCCAGAATTTCTTCCTCGATTAGTTCAGCTAAATTCTGAATGGTGGGAGCGGCAAAAAAATCCCACAGCGCTAACTCTACCCCAAAGCACGATCGCACTCGCGAAATTAACTGTGTTGCCATCAGAGAGTGACCGCCCAGGTCAAAAAAGTTTTGGTTGGTTCCTACTTTTTCTAGCCCTAAAAGAGCAGTCCAAATCTCAGCAATTTCTTCCTCTGTGGGCGTTTTTGGCTCAGTGAAGGCTGTTTCATCAGAAACGCAATCGCACCTTTGAGATAAGGCGAGGCGGTCAATTTTTCCGTTGGGCGTTAATGGCAGCGCATCTAATAGCACAAAAGCTGAAGGCACCATGTAATCGGGCAGTTTGTGCTTCAAGAATGAACGCAGTTCGGAAATAAGTTCTGGGTGCTGATTTCTGAACCCTGAGTTAGGAACTAGGTAAGCGACTAGGCGTTGACTGCCCGGTGCTTTTTCCTGAAGCACAACAGCAGCGGTGGACACAGAAGAATGTTGAGAAAGTGCTGCCTCTATTTCTCCTAGTTCGATGCGGAAACCGCGAATTTTTACTTGGCAATCGCCACGACCCAGAAATTCTATATTACCATCCGGCAGGTAACAACCGATATCGCCTGTTTTGAACAAAAGTTTTTGAGGAGAATTACCGAGAAAATCTAATTTTTCTTGCCCAAAGGGGTGAGAAATGAATTTCTCCGAGGTTAAGTCGGGGCGGTTTAAGTAGCCCTGTGCCAATCCATCGCCGCTGACGTAAATCTCGCCGGGAATTCCTATGGGAACGGGTTGCAAATTGCGATCGAGCAGATAAATTTGCGTGTTGGCGATCGGGCGACCGATGGGAACTTGCTCGAGACAGTGAGTTGCATCGTACCACGTCACGTCCGCAGCTACCTCAGAAGAGCCATAAAGGTTGATTAATACCCTCTGGGGCATCTGCTCTCGAAATTGCTGGCAAAGTTCCACCGGCAGAGTTTCTCCGCTGCAAATCCAATATTTTAATTGAGGCAAACGCCTGTCTAGATCGGGGAAGGAATCTAAGATAGCGCGCAACAAAGAAGGAACTAGCACCAGTCGCGTTACATTTTGCTTTGATAAGGTTTGAAGGAATTGGTTAATATCTTTGACGGCTCGATCGCGAATAATCACAGTGGGCAACCCATGCAGCAAAGGAGCAAAAATTTCCCAAACCGAATCGACAAAATTTAAGGACGTTTTTTGACAGCAAATATCTTCTTCGATAAAAGGGTAGGGGTTCCAAAAACAGCGATTGACTGTGCCTCGGTGGGTGCCAAGTACGCCTTTGGGAGTGCCTGTCGAGCCGGAAGTGTAGAGGACGTAAGCGAGGTTTTCGGCTTCCACTTTAACAGCGGGGTTGCGATCGCTCTCGCGGGAAATTTCCTGCCATTCGGCGTCGATACAGACGACTTTAGCGCTGTGTTCGGGGAGGGTTTCTAGGAGGTTTTTTTGAGTCAAAAGCACCGGAACTTTTGCGTCGGCCAGCATGAAGGAGCGGCGTTCTTGGGGATAAGCAGGATCGAGAGGAACGTAAGCGGCACCGACTTTTAAAATGCCCAAAATGGCCACTAGCACCGACAGCGATCGCTCTAAGCAAATTCCCACCAAAACTTCGGGCTTTACGCCTAGAGATTGCAGGTAATGCGCGATTTGGTTGGCTTTGGCATTCAATTCGCGGTAAGTCAATTGTTCATTTTCGCAAATTGCAGCCACTGCATCTGGGGTTCGCTCTGTTTGCGCTGCAAATAATTCGTGAATTGAGGAATTTTTGGGGTAATCCGCTTGGGTGTCGTTCCACTGGACAAGTAATTGCTGGCGTTCGGCGGCGCTCAATAGGGGCAATTCTGACAGTTTCCGCTCAGGATTGAGAGTCATTTCCTCTAGTAAAGTTTGCAGGTGTCCGAGCATCCGCGCGATCGCGCTGTCCTCAAAGCAGCGAGGATCGAAAATAATTTTCAGCGTCAATTCCGCACCCGGCATCGCCATCACCGTTAGAGGATAATTCGTTGTTTCCCAGGAGCGAATATTCTCTACTTTTAAGTTGTGAATCTTCTCCTGCAAAGAAGCATCCGAAGGATAATTTTCAAAAACGACCAAACTCTCAAATAGAGGTAAACTCCGAGGAACTTCGCTCCACCCCTGCACCTCAATGAGGGGGCTGTACTCATACTGCCGCGCCTCAAATTGTTGCGCTTGGAGTTGTTTCAAGCAGGATAAAATAGAATCCTGTGGGTCAATTTTTACGCGCACTGGCAGAGGATTTACGAACAGTCCAACTACCGATTCAGCACCAATTAACTCTGGCGGTCGCCCGGAGACAACCGTACCAAAGACCACATCTTCCTCGCCGCTGTATCGGCTCAAAAGTAGCGCCCAAGCTGCCTGTACGAGGGTATTTAATGTTAGCTGATGCTGCCGCGCGGCAGATTGCAGTGCGGCGGTGGCTGTTGCAGAAAATATCACCTGCTGTTGGCCACTACTTTCTAAACGGTTTCCCGCGACAATATTGCCCCGGGCGATCGCAGTTGGAGCTGCAAAACCTTTGAGAGTTTGCCGCCAAAATGACTCAGCCGCAGATAAATCTTGCTGGTGCAGCCACGCGATGTAATCCCGATAAGGGCGAGGGCGTTTGAGGTGCAATTCCTCGCCCTGGGAGAAGGCTTGATAAAATGCCAAAACTTCCTCAAGAACGATCGCCAGGGACCACCCATCTAAAACTAAGTGGTGGTGGCTCAAAATAAACTGAAATGTATCTGTTTCTAACTGGACCAGTGCAAGGCGAATCAAGGGAGCTGATGTCAAGTCAAAGCCCTGCTCTCGATCGGCTTTTAGGAACGTTTCTAGCTGATGTTGTTGTTCGGAAGCCGAGAGCGATCGCCAGTCCATCTGCTGCCAAGATAGTGCAGCCTGCTTGCGCACCGCTTGCACGGGTTCTTTCAAAGTTTTCCACAGGAAACAAGTCCGCAAAATGGGATGCCTGTCTACAACTTTTTGCCAACTATTTCTAAACGCAGAAACATTGAGAGCGCCGCGCAAGACGCACAGCAGTTGCCCGAAATATACGCCAGATTCTGGCTGGTAAAGCGAATGAAAGAGAATGCCCTGCTGCGCTGGGGAGAGGGGGTAAAAATCTTCGATATTGCCTTCGATCATATTAAAGCTCTGCCAAAATTGCGGTAATGTTGTCTAAATCGTCCTGGCTCCACTGGCTCCACTTAAACTCTGCAAAGTCAGAAGGAGTGCAGCCGCCGGCGTCGGGGGATTGACAGTGTTGAATTAGCGATCGCAGCGATTCTATAAAGCCCGCTGCCAAATTTTCAATGCTTTCTCGTCGGTGAATGTTTTCGCTGTACGTCCAATCTAATTGCAGCTTGCTGCTGGCAATAAATCCGTTAATTTCCAGCAGGTAACGCCGATTTCCGCGCGGGCTGCGAAGGGGGCCACTAGGATTGGAAGACAGCATTAATAAAGAAGACTTCGGCAGCACTTGGTCAAACTGTCCGAGATAATTAAAGCTTACCTCAGCTTGCGGCAATTTGTGCAATTTTTTAGCACTTTCTGGGTTTAAATATCCTAGGACGCCGCAGCCAATACCGCGATTGGGCACTGCGCGTAATTGCTCTTTTACTGATTTGAGGGCAGCCCCGAGATCGGCAGGTTTTTCTAAGTTTAACAGGACGGGGAAAACTGCTGTGAACCAGCCGATTGTGCGCGACAAATCTACGCCTTCAAATATATCTTCGCGCCCGTGACCTTCTAAGTCAAGTAAAAGTGAGTTCTTGCCTGCCCAGCGTTCAAATGCTTGAGCTAAAGCAGTTAGCAATACATCATTAATTTGAGTGCGGTAAGCGGCAGGTACTTCTTGTAAGAGCAGTTTTGTTTCTTCAACACTCAAAGCAACGGATATTGTCTTTGCAGATGCAACTAAATTGGCTGCGTTTGGGAAATCTATTGGCAAGGGAGAAGTTGGTTGGTGAGAAAGGGCGAACCAGTAATCGAACTCTCCCTGCAATTCGGGCGATCGCGCCCACTCATGCAAGCGTTCGGCCCACTCCTTAAATGAGGTTGTTTTGGGCGGCAGCGCGACTGTTTCGCCGCGGCTAATTTGCTCATAAGCTGTCTGGAAATCCTCAATTAAAATTCGCCACGAAACCCCATCAACCGCTAAGTGATGAATAGCCAATAACAAGCGATTTGGCTGATGTTTGCCCAAGTCAAATAGGGCAGCGCGAAGTAATGGCCCCTCTGACAAATTCAAACTAACTTGCAACTGAGTGGCGGCGGTTTGGAAAGCGGCTTCTCGCTCCTCTGGAGGTAGCGACGACAAATCAATGCAGGTAAAGGTCGCAACCTCGTCGGGATTGGCTATCGCCTGCTGCCAGCCAGATTCTCCTCGCCCAAAACGCAGGCGCAGCGCGTCGTGGTGCTTCAGCAATTCTTGCAAAACTGACTCAATTAATGCAGGTTCGAGAGGTTGCTGCAACTCTAAAAGCACCGCCTGATTCCAGTGGTGCGGATCGGAGAGATTTTGCTCGAAAAACCAGTGCTGAATCGGTGTCAGAGGAACTTCGCCAGTGATTAATCCCTGTTCCGATTGTTGAATCCCAGTTGTATCGGCGACGGTGGCTAACTGTGCAATGGTTTGGTGTTGAAACAGTTGTTTTGGAGTGAGCTGCAACCCCGCTTGATTGGCTTTAGAAATGACTTGAATGCTGAGGATAGAATCGCCGCCCAATTCAAAGAAATTGTCGTCAATTCCCACTTGTTCTAACCCCAATACTTGCGCCCAAATTTCTGCCAGGATTTTCTCAATAGCCGTGCTTGGCGCGGCGAATGCCTCTTCGAGTTCTGGCCGATCGCGCTCCGGTGCAGGTAGTGCCTTGCGATCGACTTTGCCGTTGGGAGTTAGAGGCAGCGATTCCAGCATCACGAACACAGCAGGCACCATGTATTCCGGCAATTTTTCTTTCAGAAAGCAGCGCAGTTCGTGAATCAGTATTGAATGCTTATTTTGTGCTGCTGAGTTAGCAATGATATAAGCTACCAAGCGCTTATCGCCCGGTACATCTTCTCGCACTACAACCACAGCCTGGGCGACATCTGGATGCTGTCCTAGCGCTGCTTCAATTTCTCCTAATTCGATGCGGAAACCGCGCACTTTTACTTGGTGGTCAATTCGTCCCAAGTATTCAATATCGCCATTTGGCAGATAGCGAGCTAAGTCTCCCGATTTGTACAACCGCGCTTTCAAACTGTCATTAAAGGGGTTTGGAATAAACCGATCGGCCGTTAATTCTGGCTGATTGAGATAGCCCCGCGCGACGCCAGCACCACCAACGTAAATTTCCCCAGGGATGCCGATCGGAACGGGTTGGGAGTTGCGATCGAGCAGGTAAACTTGCAAGTCAGGAATTGGACGGCCAATAAGGCTGGCATTTTTACTTAAATCAGCGGCAGTCAGCGGCCGATAGGTGACGTGGACTGTTGTTTCTGTAATGCCATACATATTGACCAGTTGGGGGTGCCGATCGCCGTGCCGATCGAACCAAGGTTTTAAGCTTTGCAAGTCTAAAGCTTCCCCGCCAAAAATTACTAAGCGCAGGCTTAAATCTTCGTCAATTCCGGCAAATTCTTCTGTCTTTATCAACTGGTAAAATGCCGAAGGAGTTTGGTTGAGAACTGTGACTCGTTCTTTGCATAGCAAGCTGTAAAAATCTTGGGGCGATCGGCTGACTGAATAAGGTACGATCGCGAGTCGCCCGCCGTAGAGTAAAGCGCCCCAAATTTCCCAGACTGAGAAGTCAAAGGCATAAGAGTGAAACAGCGTCCACACATCTTGCTCGTTGAAGTTGTACCGCGACTGGGTAGCAGCAAACAGGCGGACGACGTTTGAGTGAGGAACTAAAACGCCTTTGGGGATGCCAGTGGAGCCAGAAGTGTAGATGATATAGGCGAGATTTTCGGCAGTGGTGCCGCTGGCGGGATTTTCTTTGCTGTTTTGGGAGAAAGCACTTTTATCCCCATCGAGGCAAACGATTTTGGCGCTGCATTTGGGAAGGGTTTGCAACAACTTTTCCTCAGTCAGCAGCACATTTACCTGCGCGTCTTCGAGTATAAAAGCAAGGCGATCGCGCGGGTTGGCTGGATCGAGCGGAACATAAGCGCCGCCAGCTTTGAGAATACCGAGAATGCCGATAATTGTATCGAGCGAGCGATCGACACAAATCCCAACCAAAACTTCTGGCTTGACGCCGAGTTGTTGCAGGTAATGTGCGAGTTGGTTGGCTCGTCCATTCAGTTCGCCGTAGGTGAGTTTTTGGTCTTCAAATACGACTGCAATGGCATTGGGCGTTCGCTCTACCTGCGCTTCAAATAATTGATGAATGCAGCGATCGCTCAAATAATCGGCGCGGGTGTCATTCCACTCTATCAACAACTGGTGCCGCTCTTTTTCCTCCAGCAACCGTAGCTCTTCAATCCGCCGCTCTGGGTTGGCAGCTATGCCCTCCAGCAACGTGAGAAAATGCCCCGCCATCCGCCTAATAGTTACCGCATCAAATAAATCTGTACTGTATTCAAACTGACCGCTAATTTCTTCCTGCTTTTCTTCTAAATACAGCGTTAAGTCAACTTTTGCTGTCTGATTCTCAACCTCTAAAAGAGTGAGATTGAGTCCAGCGATTGATTCTGCAGCAACAGGTGGAGTTTGCAAAACAAAAGCAACTTGGAACAGTGGATTGTAGCTCAAATTTCGCTCGGGGTGCAACTCTTCAACCAGTTTCTCAAACGGCAAATCCTGGTGAGCGTAAGCTTCTAAACTCACCTCCCGAATGCGATCGAGCAACTGCCGAAAAGTCAGATCGCCTGACAAATCAGTTCGCAATACCAAAGTATTGACAAAAAACCCGATTAGCCCTTGAATTTGGGCTCGGTTGCGGTTGGCAATGGGAGAGCCAACGGGGATATCTGCCTGTCCTGTATAGCGGTAGAGCAACGTTTTAAAGGCTGCTAGCAGCGTCATAAACAGGGTGACATTTTCCTGGCGGCTGAGCTTTTTGAGGGCTGACCTTAGCGTTTTCGGGATGAGAAAGGATTCTTTCGCGCCCCGATAGGTTTGCGCGGGGGGACGGGGGCGATCGGCTGGCAATTCCAGCAAGGGGGGAGCGCCACTGAGCTGTTTTTTCCAGTAGTTAAGTTGAGTTTGCAAGCGATCGGCCGCAAGCCATTCCCGCTGCCAAATAGCAAAATCGGCGTACTGTATGGAAAGTTCGGGAAGTGGGGATGGTTTACCAATTGAAAACGCTTCGTAAAGTGCTGCTAATTCTTGCAGAAAGACTCCGATTGACCAGCCATCAAAAATAATGTGGTGTAGCGTCAGCAGCAAGACATATTCCTCAGCATCTAACTGTAGCAAACTAGCTCGCAACAGCGGTCCTTTGGTTAGGTCAAAAGGTTTGCTAGCTTCTTCGGCAGTCAGTTGTTTTACTTTTTCTTCTCGCTCATTTTCCGCCAATTGTTGCAGGTCTAAAACTTGCAGCCCGAAATTAAAATTCTCACCAACCACCTGCACGGGTTGACCGTCTACAGTGGCAAATGTCGTCCGCAAAGCTTCGTGACGGCGCACAATTTCCTTGAAACTTAGCTCTAGCACTACTACATTTAGCCTGCCTTTCAGTAACACAGCCGCCGGAAGGTTGTAAAAAGGGTTTCCCGGTTCAAATTGATCGATAAACCACAGTCTTTGCTGGGCAAAAGAGGTGGGAAATGCAAATACTTCTTCTTCCGCAGTATTTGCCGAGTCGCGAGTATCTGTTAGAGGTTTTTCGGAAAAATGCACCGTCATTGGATTAGTAACTGGTAATTGGTAATTGGGATTGCAGCCGATATTTGGGGATTGGTTATGAGGTAATATCTTGGGCGGGGCGGGTTTACGAGATTTATCGTTTTTAGTAAAGATATTGGCGAACCCGCCCCTAGAGGAATAACGGTCAATCGATTTTAGATTTTAGATTTGAGATTTTAGATTGACTTGCGCGAGATAAATGCTCTTTCTTGAGGATTTTCGATTTTCAATTTTGGATTGATTCCACGGATAAATCACGTGGCGGGTACCACCTTTGAAATTCGCTTGTCAATCGAACGGACATGATATTATTGGCTGCTCACTCATGACTCATTATTGATTTGTGGTTAGCGCAAAGATGACAGC
This sequence comes from Microcoleus sp. AR_TQ3_B6, assembly GCF_036702785.1. NCBI lineage: Bacteria > Bacillati > Cyanobacteriota > Cyanophyceae > Oscillatoriales > Microcoleaceae > Microcoleus > Microcoleus sp. AR_TQ3_B6. The sequence goes on from NZ_JAUBVJ010000032.1 coordinate 44,037, forward strand.
GACCTGCGGTACGCCGATCGCGAAACGGGCGCGATCGCGGGTTCTTCAACGGCCGCATTTTTGTTTTTGGCTTCAGAAATCTTTTCTGCAAGTACGGCGAGCGAGCCTCCTGCAAAAATATCGCACAAAGGCAATTCTATCTGACAAGATTCTCGTACCTTTGCTGCTAATTGAATTGCCAGCAGCGAATTTCCTCCTAGTTCAAAAAAGTTATCGGCAATGCTTAACTGTTCGATGCCGAGAACCTCACAGCAAATTCTCGCTAACATTGCCTCAATAGGGGTGCGCGGTGCGACAAAAATCTTGGCTTCTGGAATTGCGGCATCCGGTTCGGGCAGTGCCTTGCGGTTAACTTTGCCGTTCGCCGAAAGCGGCAGCGCGTCCAGAATTATAAATGCAGACGGCACCATATAATCGGGCAGTTTTTCACTCAGAAATTGGCGCAATTCTTCAACCGCAGGGACAGGGTTTTGTTGGGTAACGATATATGCTACTAAGCGTTTTTGACTGTGATTTTCTCCGAATGCGGTGACAATGGATGCTTTGACTGCCGGGTGCTGGTTCAAAGCGGCTTCAATTTCTCCTGCTTCGATGCGATACCCGCGAATTTTAAGGCGGAAATCTTCTCGCCCTAAAAATTCGATGTTGCCGTCAGGGAGGAAGCGCCCTAAATCTCCCGTTCGGTACAAGCGATCGCCCGTGACGGGGTGCGTGACGAAGCTGGCGCGAGTTTTTTCTTCATTCCGCCAGTATCCTTTTGTCAGTCCCACTCCGGCGCAGCACATTTCCCCTGGTACCCAGACGGGGCAGTCTTCCAGCCTTTCATTCAAAATGTAATAGCGGGTGTTCGCGAGCGGCGATCCGTAGGGAATGCTCTTCCAAGAAGGGTCAACAGTTTCTACCGGATACCAGATGTTCCAGAGAGTGGTTTCAGTTGGCCCGCCAACGCTGACAACGCGACATTCTTGGACGATCGCCCTTAACCTCTGGGGCAGTGTTACTGGAATCCAGTCACCGCCGAGAAACGCCCAGCGCCAGCACTCTGGCAACACCTCAGAACGTCCGGCAGCGTAATCGAGCAGCATTTCCATCATCGGCGGCACCGAGTTCCAAATGGTGACGCGCTCTTGTACCATCAATTGCGCCCAGTGAGCGGGGTCTAGCCGTTGTGCGGCATCGGGAATGACGATCGCGCCCCCGGCCGCTAGGATGCCGAAAATATCGTAAACCGACATATCGTGGTGCAGTGCGGTGACTGCGAACGCGCGATCGCAGTCGGCCACATTAAACACTTGGTTGGTCTGAGCGATCGCATTGACTGCACCTCGGTGCGCGATCGCCACGCCTTTCGGCAAGCCAGTTGAGCCGGAAGTATAAATCACATAAGCTAAATCTTCCGGTTCCTGCACCGACTCCAAAGCTTCGCCGCTTTCGGCCGCCAATTCGTCGGTATCGAGACAAATTCGCCGCACATTTTCCGGCCATTCCCAGCGCTGATTTAATTGAGATTGCGTCAAAACAATCTCAACTTCGCCATTTTCCAGCAAATACCGCAGCCGCTCTTTTGGTAGCGCCGCATCTACGGGCAAATAAGCTGCCCCGGATGCCAGAATGCCCAGCACAGCGACGATTTGCTCCCATCCTTTTTCCATAACCACGGCAACCAACTGGTTAGGGCGAGCTCCCAGCTTCCGCAATCGGTGAGCGACTTGATTCGATCGCAGATATAGTTCCTCGTAGGTGAGGGTGCGCGTTGAAGTAATCACGGCGGATTGCTGCGAGCGCGAGGCTACCTGGTGAGCAAATAGTTCGTGCAGCAGTGCGTCGGGAATCGGTGCATCGATGCCGTTAGCGACGGCTCGCTGCTGCAACTGCGCCGTTCCCTGCCAAGCTTCCTCCGAGCTTGCGAGGCGCTGCAACAGGCTGCAGTAGGCGTCAAACATATCGTCGATTAGCCCTTGGGGGAAGAGTTCTTCCACCGCATCCCAGCTAAAAGACAGCCCCTGGGCCGTTTCAGTAAATTGCGCGTCTATCCAAACTTGCGGCGTTTGACCGATGATGTGAACCAGTTCTCCCAATTCTTGTATCAAAGAGAAGATAGAAGTATCTTCTCCTGGCGCGTTTTGCGGATCGATCGTAAACACAACTGGCATCAACGCGGAGGTTGTACCTTGCGCTTGAGCGAGTTCTCGCAAAACGCGCACGCCGCTGACATATTGGTGTTCTAAATCTTGCCAAAGTTGTTCTTGCAGTCGCTGGGCTCGTACTTCAAAACTTTCTGGCTTTGAGTTATCTACTTCTAACAGAGTAAATGAGGCAAATTCTCCGATAATTTCCTCAACTTGAGGATGGAGGGGAAGCCGATTAAAGCGCGGCACGTTGAGGGTAAACCGAGGCGTTTTGCTCCACAAGGAGAGAACCTCGGCATAGGCAGCTAGCAATAAACCCGTAGGAGTGAGGCTGGCGCGAGCTGTGCGCGTTTTGAGGCGCTGCCAGGTTGGCAAGTCTAGGCGATCGCTCCAGCGTTTAAATCGCGGCTGTGTTAAGGAATTCGGCTGTTTGGCGAGGGGCAATTCCGGCGCTGGTGGCAGGGTTTTGAGGCGAGTGCGCCAGTAATCTAAGGATTGCTGGTAAAATGGGGAGTTTTCTAAGGCGATCGCAGCTAACACGCAGTCGCGGAAAGACAGTTGCAAGGGCGCGATCGCAGTATGGGGATTGCGGTAAAACTGCACCAAATCGCCAAACAAAATTTGAAAACTCCAGCCGTCTATGCACAAGGCGTCAATGCTGATGTGGAGCCGGATGCGGCGATCGCTTATTTGCGAAGCGCAAATCTCGAACAGCGGCCAGCGATCGAGCGGCAGCACTTGGTGAGAAAGGCGATCGCGAATTGCTGCGAGTTTTTCACCCGCAACCTCTGGAGCGAGCGATCGCAAATCCAAAACCTCAATTTTATAAGCGGGTACGTTTTCCAGAATTTGCTGCTGTCCGTTCGGCAGTACGATCGCCCGCAGCATATCGTGACGCTCTACAACTCGCTGCCACGCGAGGCTAAACCGCTCTAAATCTAACTCGTCGCTCTCAATTTCTACATAGCCGTGAATGGCAACATTGCCCATTTCAAAAAAGCTATTTCTCCCGATCCAGTAAGCCTGCTGCATTTCGTTGAGCGGAAATGGTTGGTAGCGATTTTGAGGAGCGGGGGCGATCGCGGGCAGTGAAATCAGGGATTCGGGCGACTGCTGGCTCTTAGCTTGTGCGATCGCAACTGCCAGACTGGCGACACTAGGGGATTGAAACAAGCAGCGCAATGATAGCTCGACGTGAAAGCGATCGCGCACCTTGGCAATCAGTTGAGTTGCCAGCAAAGAGTGACCTCCCAACTCGAAGAAATTGTCATTGATTCCCACCTGTTTTAAACCCAGAACCTCCGCCCAAATCTCCGCTAATACTTGTTCTTCTAAAGTTTGAGGTGCGATAAAATCGGCGTTTGACTTGTTGGTTTCCGGTGCGGGAAGTGCCTTAAAATCTACCTTGCCGTTTGGCGTTAATGGCATCGCTTCTAAAAACATGAAACTGGCAGGAACCATATAATCTGGCAGTTGTTCCCGGAGAAAAGAGCGCAGACTTTTAATCAGTGCAGAGTGCGTAGGGGCGGTGCCTCCGTGCCCGCCCGCGACTGCTGAGTTTAAAACGAGGTAAGCAACTAAGCGCTTGCTGCCTGAATCTTCCTCATGCGCCAGAATGACTGCTTCTTGCACGTCTGGATGTTGGCTGAGTGTGGATTCGATTTCTCCTAACTCTATGCGGAAACCGCGAATTTTTACTTGACGATCTGTGCGATCGAGAAATTCTAAATTCCCGTCGGGAAGATACCGGACTAAATCGCCTGTTTTGTAAAGGCGATCGCCTTGGAAGCTGCTAAAAGGATCGGGAATAAATTTGTTTTGATTCAGCTCTAAACGGTTAAGATAGCCTCGGGAAACGCCCGCACCTCCGATATAAAGTTCGCCGGGGACTCCGATGGGAACTGGTTGCAAATTAGCATCGAGTACATAGGTGCGGGCATTTGGAATTGGACGTCCAATCGGCAAGGTTTTTGCGGAGTTTTTAACCGCAGAGGACGCAGAGGGGAGAGAAGAAGAGGAGGAAGAGTCGCACCACGTCGCGACAATGGTTGTTTCTGTGGGGCCGTAAGTATTGACTAGCCGCACTTTTTCTGATACGCACTTTTGCCACTGATTCAGCGATGTTGAAAGTGCGGTTTCTCCGCCAATAATTGTCAAGCGCACTGACGGGGGAAATTCTGCGTTTTCGATGCTGAGTCTGGCAGTTAATTCGCGCCAGTAAGCGGTTGGTAAATCTAAGACGGTGATTTGCCATTCCCGGCATTTTTGCAGGAAGGAAGAAATGCTGTCTAACATGGAATTTCCGCGCAGTACCAAAGTGGCACCTCGCGTTAAACAGGGATAGATTTCTTCGGCGCTGGCGTCGAAGCTGAGGGAAGCAAATTGGAGAATGCGATCGCCTGGTTCGATGCCATATTCTACACTTGCAGCCTGCGTATAATTTGCCAAAGATTGATGCTGCACCATCACTCCTTTTGGCTTGCCGGTAGACCCGGATGTATAGATGATATAAGCGAGGTTTTCTGGCGAAACTGCGCTATCAGGATTTGACTGATTTTCTTGAGAAATTATCTCCCATTCTGCATCCAAGCAAATTGCGGAAATATTGGGGACTAGCAAGTCTGCAGCTAATTGTGCTTGCGTTAGCAATACGCGAACTGCTGCGTCTTCTAACATGAAATTAAGACGTTCTTTGGAATAATGCGGATCGAGGGGTAAATAAGCGCAGCCTGCTTTTAATACGCCTAAGATTCCGACGATCGCATCGAGCGATCGCTTCAGATAAACGCCGACTATGGCATCGGGTTTTACACCGCAATAGTGCAGGTAATGTGCGACTTGATTCGCTCGATTATTTAATTCTTGATAAGTCAAACTTTGGCATTCACATCGCACCGCAACCGCATCAGGTGTTTTCGCAGCCTGCGCTTCAAACAAACGGTGAACGCACTCATTTTCGGAGTAATTTACCCCAGTATTATTCCATTCAAATAGAAGTTGTTGGCGTTCTGTTTCTGCAAGCAGGGGCAAATCTGATAGACGCGCGCAGGGATTCGCAACGATGCCTTCTAATAAGTTCTGAAAGTGTCCTGCCATTCGCGCGATTGTAGCCGATTCAAATAAGTCTAGGCTGTACTCAAACCAGCCTCTAATACCTGTTGCTGTGGCTTCTAATTCCAGGGTTAAATCGAAATTTGCTGTGCCGCTGTGAATCTGTTGGCATTTCCAGCTTAAATCCGGCAATTCTAAGGCGAATTCAGAGGCATTTTGAAAGGCAAACATCACCTGAAATAAAGGCGATTGACTTAAATCTCGATTCGGCTGCAATTCTTCTATCAACTTCTCAAACGGTACATCTTGATGCGCGTAAGCACCTAATGCAACCTCTCGCACTCGATTCAGCAACTCTCGAAAAGTTGGATTTCCATTTAAGTCAGTCCGCAGCACTAAAGTATTGACAAAAAATCCAATCAATGATTCGGTTTCGCTGCTGTTGCGGCTAGCAATTGGTGAACCGACGAGGATATCTTCTTGCCCCGTGTAGCGGTAAAGCAGTGTTTTGAATGCTGCCAGCAATGTCATAAAGAAAGTGGTCTTTTCGCGGCGACTCAATTGCCTAATTGCCTCGGTTAAGTGTTCTGGCAATTCAAATAATTGCCGACCTCCCTTGTAACTTTGAACAGCGGGACGAGAAAAGTCTGTTGGTAAATTTAGAACGGCTGCGCTGCCACTTAACTGCTGCTTCCAGTAAGTAAGTTGAGTTTCTAATATTTCTCCCTGCATTTGTTGGCGCTGCCAAGTTGCAAAGTCTGCATACTGAATTGGCAGCGGTGGAAGCGAGGCTAAATTTTTATTAGACAATCCTTCATAAAATGCAGCTAGTTCTCGTAAAAATATGCCCAATGACCAGCCATCAAAAATGATATGGTGGGCGGATAAAAGCAGAGTATGTTCTGTTTCTGATAGGCGCAGAAGTTTGGCACGGAGCAGATGTGGCTGAGTTAAATCAAAGGGCAATTTTGCTGCTTCTGCAGACAGTTTTTGCGCTGCTTTTTCCCGTTCCTCCGGGGAGCGATCGCTCAAATCTATCAGCGGTAATGGGAAATTTCCCACCTCAAAAATAACTTGTATCTGTTCTTTTTCACCACCAGCAAACGCAGTTCTTAAAATCTCGTGTCGCTCGATAATTTTCTCAATACTTTGCCTGAGTGCTTCTGCATTAAGTTGCCCCGTCACCCGAACCGCACCGCAGAGGTTGTAGAAGGGGTTTCCCGGTGCCAATTGGTCGAAGAACCACAAGCGCTCTTGGGCAAAAGACAGGGGAAGATGGCGCGATCGAGAAACTGGCCTCGGGACGGCTGCTTTGGTATTTCCTGTCAGTTGCTCTAGAATTTGCACTGCCAGTCGAGCAATGCTCCTATCCTCAAACAAATCGGCAACCGATACACTAACGCCCAAGTCACTCTCAATTTGATTTTTTAACTCAAAAATTCTTAAAGAATCTAGTCCAAAGCTGCTGAGCGGTCGATCGATAATATCTTGTGTTTTCTCCCTGGCACTGAAGTGGATTGAAGATTCCTCTTCCGTCGGCCTTAGGCGACTTTGGCTATTAGCCGGGGAATGAATTCCCCGGCGGTTTACCTGCTGCCAAAGGTAAGCCTCAAGCAGCAACTGCCGTTCTTCTAACTCTGCTGTCACCAGAATTTCTCGCGTGATTTGATTGTCGGTTTCCACCGAATCAGCTAACTCTAAAACGCTGCTGGCAACAACTTCCAAATTGTCAGCTAGAAAGTCAGCACAGGCGGCGCGACGTTGAATTTTACCGCTGGTAGTTTTCGGAATGCTTCCGGGCTTAATCAGCACTACTCCATAAACTTGCACTTCATATTCTTGAGCAATACTGGAGCGGATGGCGCTGATAATTTCCTCGCTATTATCCGGCGCTTTGCGAGATTGTAATTCTTGCACGATAACGAGCTGTTCTTCGCCTGCGACTTCCACCGAGAATGCCGCGATCGCCCCCGGCCGCAAACTGGGATGGCTGCGAAGAGCCGTTCTTTCTATATCTTGGGGGTAAAGATTGCGACCTCGGATGATAATCAAATCTTTGAGTCGCCCTGTAACAAACAGTTCGCGATCGCGTAAAAAGCCTAAATCTCCTGTTCGCAAAAATGGTCCTTCGCCGGTATCGGAAAGATATGCTTGAAAGGTTTTTTCTGTCTCTTCTGGGCGATTCCAATAGCCTCGCGCAACTGTTGAGCCAGCTACCCAAATTTCTCCGACTTCCTGCGGCTGGCATTGCCTAAGAGATTCGGGATTGACGATCGCAACTAAAGTGCCAAATTCAGGGAAACCGCAGCCGACTAAAGTTCTCGCGCCGCGATCGCCTTCGCCAACTTCTACAATGTGATTATTTTCCAGCGCCCCAGCGTCAACAGGTAAGAAAGTCGGTGTGATGCCGCTGCGAACCGTGGCAATTTTTAGCGTAGTTTCTGCCATTCCGTAAGCAGGACAAAAGGCATCTGCCTGAAAACCCCAGGGTTCAAAAGCTTTGGTAAATCGCTCTAGGGTTTCTTTGTGGATGGGTTCTGCGCCGTTATAGGCCACGCGCCAACTACTCAAATCGAGCATTTTTTCGCCATCGCCCAAGATTTTGCTGATTTTGCTAGCGCACAAGTCGTAAGCAAAATTTGGCCCGCCGCTGTGGGTAGCTTTGTAGCGCGAAATCGCTTCCAACCAGCACATCGGGTTTTGAATAAACGCCGCTGGCGGCATGAAGTAAGAGGGAATTCCCAGGTACAAAGGTTTGAGCAATCCGTCAATTAACCCCATGTCGTGAAAGTGGGGGAGCCACGTTACCGCAACGCTCTCGGAATCGTGGTCAAAGCCTCGGTGAATGTATTCGATGTTGTACAAAACGTTGGCGTGGCTCACCATTACGCCTTTGGGGGTGGAGGTTGAGCCGGAAGTGTACTGAAGATAAGCCACGGAGTCGGGATGGATGGGTGGCTGCTCCCACTTTTCGCCGTCATCGGCAAGCGCCTCTGCACTCAGCCAGCGCATCGCTTTGAGTTCCGGCGCTTGCTCGCATAGCTGCTCTAAATTTTCCAGGTGTCGCGCGGGAGCGATCGCAACTGTTGCTCCTGCATCTAGGGCGATCGCGCTAATTTTCGCTAAATTCCGTTTCAGCTTCGGCGGATAGAGGGGAACGGCGATAACTTTGGCGTACAAGCATCCAAAAAAGGCGGCGAGATAGTCCAATCCTGGCGGGAAAAGCAGCAAGGCTCGTTCGCCGGTGACTCCCAATGTCTGAAGTCGCACGGCGTGCGATCGGGCGATCGCATCTAACTCTCGATAAGTCAAACAGGCGGTTTCAGTTTTTCCGTCTAACAGAAATGTATATTTCTGCTCTGGTTGGTGTAGTGCTCTGTTTTGTAGGAGTTCTACTAAATTGGTACAACTTTCGGTGAGTTGGTTTCCCTTAATGCTTGCGTCACTCATCGATTCTTTTTACCTAATAAATCTTGTTTGCAGTACGCCAACCAGTTCCGCCAAATTCTTTCCACATAGACTTTCTGTGAACAGTTGTCGGGCGTTACGAGTCTCCCATCAGCGCGTTTGAGTCTTCAATCCGGGTGTTAGCGCTTCTTTTCACCTTTTGTTGTCGATCGCGCTGTTCGGCTGCAGGCTCCGGGGCGATTTTCAGTCCGAGCCAGCTTCGATATCAGCTTCAGGGGCTTTACGGCTATCGACTTTAAGCATACTAAGTTAAATGATATTTATTGTCAAGAGGGGTAGAGCAAATTTGTTGACACCTCTCATTGCTTATATGACAATATTTTCTAACTCTTGCCATAGCCTTTTAGGCGAACTTTTGTCAAGCCCTTACAGCAACATAATATGCAAGTAGTGTACAACTAGATAGAGGGGTCAGACCCCCTAACTTAAAATGCAATAAGTTTTCATTAGTTAACTCTTGACAGATGCAAGTTGTCTGTTATCTAATTAAGGGACTTTCTCATTAAGACCCCAGCGACTACTTCCTTTAACCGAGGAAGGTACCAACCGTGGTCGATCGTCGATCGCGCCACCGGACAGAGGCGTTCGCCCTGACGCGCTTCCTGCCAGACAAAGGCCGATAGCGACGGGAGAATCCGATCGAAGTGCGCCCGAAAACTAGGTCGTATCTTCCGCTTGTGTGTTTGACTCCGGCCCAGAAGAGCAGCAACGCTGCCACAAATCATGTTGTGCAAACAACGCAAATCACATATCCGAAGTTCTATCAATAGTTAATTCAAGAGTAATGACCAGATCGCAGAAATTATTAAGTAGCCTTGGGTTCGCAGGAGTCGTATCGGCGTTAGTCGCTGGGCCGGCGTGCGCTTCCAACATCGCGCAGGTGACCGCCGTTCGCCTCAACCCCACCTCAGAAGGCATTGAAATCATTCTAGACACTGAAGATGGAAGACCCCTACAAGTCTTCACCGCCAGCTTTGGAGAAACTTTACAAGCTGATGTCATCACCGCTCAACTGCGACTGCCGGGGGGAAATGAGTTTCGTCAAGACAAGCCGGCTGCGGGAATTGCTTCTGTCACCGTTACTCGTTTAGATAACAACAGCATCCGAATCAAAGTCATTGGCGAGAGGGGTCAACCAGTAGCACAGGTGATTCCTGGTGCTGCGGGCCTGATTCTGGGCTTAAAACCCACCTCCGAGATCACCGCTCGCCCGCCTGCACCGGCTCCTACAACACAGCGGCCGGGGACGCCCGCAGCACCCTTGCCACCGACAGGGCAGCCGGTGGAGATACCCGCAGAACCCTTGCCGCCGACAGCGCAGCCACCAGGGACGCCGGGAGAACCCTTGCCGCCGACAGCGCAGCCACCAGGGACACCAGGAGAAGCTTTGCCGCCGACAGCGCAGCCACCAGGGACACCCGCAGCACCCTTGCCGCCGACAGCACAGCCACCAGGGACACCCGCAGCACCCTTGCCGCCGACAGCGCAGCCACCAGGGACGCCACCGGCAGGGAGAGACCCGATAGAAATCGTCGTCACTGCAACGCGAACAGCAGAAAGAGTGACGAACGTGCCGCGCTCTATAACGGTGATAGACTCACAAGAAATTCAGCGGCAGACAGGGGCATCGAGAAATATCGGGGAATCTCTGGCAAATGAGGTTCCCGGTTTTGCGGCCCCGACTCAAACTACTGCCACTTATGGACAAACTTTGCGGGGTCGCGACGTTTCCGTTCTGATTGACGGCGTGCCGCAAACGACCAATCTTCAATCTTTTGGCAGAGAATTTAGAAACATCGATCCCAGCGCGATCGAACGCATTGAAGTAGTGCGGGGGTCTACTGCAATCTACGGCGCTCAGGCTACAGGTGGCGTGATTAATATTATTACTCGCCGGCCAACTGAGGAAAGGCTAGCTGCTATTACTGAAGTGGGCGTCAATAGCTCCTTAACAAACACAGAAGATGCTCTAGGCTTTAACGCTCAGCAGACGATTTCTGGCCGAACCGGCAATTTCGATCTGACCGGCACTGTCTCACTCTCAAGAAGTGGAGCTTTTTACGATGCCAAAGGGTCGCGCATTCCCTTTTTTGAAATCGGCGGAGATAGCAGCACCCTCTTCAACGTGATAGGCAAAGTAGGGGTAGATTTGAGCAGCCAACAGCGGCTGCAACTAACTGTCAATCACTATCGGGAAACCCAAGATCCCAATGTGATTCCAGACTTTAGCGTTGACGACCAGGAAGGACGGCAAAAAGCCCGCGCCATCCGAACCGGAAATTTGGATCTCGACGGGGAAACACCGGGAAATAAAAGTACACAGGTCAACCTAAGTTACACCAACCAAAACCTTTTTGGCAGCAGCCTTCAAAGTCAAATCTACTATCGAACAAATTCCAATACAGGCATTCCTTCAGATTACCGCACGTCCGAGTTCTACGGTCCATTTCTCGGCGTTACTCGTTCGCGAGCCGAGAACGAACAGATAGGAGGTAGACTGGCGATCGCCACTCCTTTATCCCGTGCCAAAAATCTTCGATTAACTTGGGGTTCTGACTATATTACGGAAGATAGCAGACAGCGCTTCGACTTGTACGACCCGCAGAGATTTGACGCAAGTGGCGGCAGGGTTTACCGGAAAATTTCCGAGCGTCCTTTCGTTCCTCCTTACACTTACAACAGCCTTGGCCTTTTCGGTCAAATGGAATGGAATATTGACGATATCGTCATTCTAAGTGGCGGGATACGTCACGAACGCATCGGGTTAGAAGTCAATGATTATACCACTTTTAACGATCGCCAGATTGAAGGAGGAAATCGCAAATTTAACGCCACCCTATTTAATACAGGGGCTGTCTATAAACTAAATGACAACTTCAACGTATTTGGCAACTTTTCTCAAGGTTTTTCAGTTCCAGATTTCGGCCGCATCCTCCGCGAACCCCCCGACAATTTTGTCGGAATTGAATCTTCGTTAGAAGTAACTCAACCGCAAAAAGTCAACAGCTACGAAATTGGCATTCGAGGAGCGTGGCAATCCGTACAAATGTCGCTTTCCGCTTTTTACAATACCTCCGATTTAGGAGTGACTTTTCAACCAGTTGGCAACACAGGTCGCCTGGAACTAAAACGCGCCCCAGAACGCATTTACGGCTTAGAAGGGACTGTGGATTGGCAACCTGAACGAGCATGGTCGCTCGGCGGTACTGCTACTTATATTGAAGGCGAATCTGAGGAGAATAGGGGCAGTTACCTCGCCCTCGATAGCAGCAGAATTCCACCGATCAAGCTAACAGCTTATGTTCAAAACGAAACTTTGCCGGGATGGAACAATCGGTTACAGTTTTTATATTCTGGAAATCGCGATCGGGGCTTCAAAGACGGCTCGGATGGTGGTCGGATTAGCAGCTATCTCACAGTGGATTACATCAGCGCGGTTAAAATTGGCTCTGGGCTACTACAAGTCAAAGTTGAGAATTTATTGAATAATCAATATTTTCCCGTAATCTCCCAATACATCGCTGGATTTGGCGTGGACAGCTCTAATTATGCAGGGAGAGGTTTAACTCTCAGCATTAATTACCGCCTTAACTGGTAATTACAGCAGATTGAAGGTTTATGAGGTAGATTCAATATCCCCCGTAGGGACACTCCAAGAACCCATTGGTGTCAATTTAAGCTGTTAGTCTGCCAGTCCTCGCGCCCACCCGCTAGTCCGCCAGTCCTTAGCGGGGTTGAAACCCCGCTAAGGACTATCAGTTTTACCTTAATGAGAACAGTTAACGGCTTTGAGAAAAATCTAGAGATGAAGTTCCGCAAACTCGCATTCAAACTGCACTTGTATTTGGGGTTGGTGGTAGGAATATTTCTCGCAGCAATTGCTTTAACCGGCTGCTTGCTGGTTTTCGGTTCCGAAATCGAGCGATTCTTCAATCCCCAACTCCTGCGAGTAATTCCTCAAGCCGAACGGCTACCGCTGGAAAATATCCTGCAAATTGTCGAAAAAGCTTATCCGCAAAATCAAGCTCTTAGTATCTTGCTGCCCCGAGAAGCGAAGGAAGTTTGCCAAGTTTCGATGCTGTCAAAGAGCGAGGAAGTAGTTAGCGTTTATGTCAATCCTTACAGCGGAGAAATTAAGGGTGCGCGCCTTTGGAAAAAAACTTTTACAGGTTTTATTTTGACGTTACACGCGGAATTAGCGGGAGGAGAATTTGGTCATCTTGTTGTCGGCATTTGCGGTCTAGTAATGCTAGGACTAACTTTTACTGGTTTGGTCTTGTGGACGGGCTGGCGCAATTTAGCTCGCGGATTTTCAATTAATTGGAAAGCTCACTGGCAGCGGACTGTATTTGATTTACATAACGTTTTTGGCATTGTATCGGTCGCTTTTCTCATACTCATCTCCGCTACAGGGACAGCGATAATTTTTTACGCGCCGGTTCAATCGACTCTGTATTGGCTAACGAATGAAAAGCCACAGCCAGCATTGAGTTCTCATCCCCAGTCTAGCAGTTCGAGGCAAAACATTGACGAAATATTACACCAAGTTAATACCGTTTGGCCGGAAGCTAAAACCACTTTTATTTCTCTGCCTTTGACGCCTGAAGCAATTTTTAAGGTACGGAAAAAATTTCCCAATGACCCGCACCCAAACGGGATTAGCACCATTTATCTCGACCAATACAGTGGCGAAATATTGCAGGCTGACAGTGTAAATTCAGCTTCTGTCGCAAATCGAATTCTCAACTCGCTTTATCCGCTACATATTGGCAGCTATGGCGGAATTTACTTGCGGCTGGCACACGCGATCGCAGGATTAGCAGCGATTGTACTGTTTATGACGGGTGTACTGATGTGGCGGCAGCGGCATTTGGTGAAATTTTACCGAAAGGAGGCGAGACAGCAATATGAAAAATTATCGCCACTTAGCCAGCAATGGCCTTGGTTTTAATGAGAGCGGCGTGCGGTTTGATGCGGGTGTGATATCAAATCTGTTAGCATCAGAATTATTCCTATCTCTCCTCTCTTAATCTGTGTGAATCTGCGTCAATCCATTCTCATCTGCGGTTCGAGAAATTCTCTTTTTTTTACCGCAGATACAGGCAGATAAACACAGATTAACGCAGATGAATTAGATCGCTTCCGGTTGCACCATCCCTCGGTAATTGTTGACTGTTGACTGGATTTTACTATTACAATGCAACCGGAATTGATATGATTTTTCTGACTAAAAACCCCTAGCCTCTGAATTTTAAATTCTATCAATCGCTTATTTAATGCAAAAATTTATTCAACTCTGGCTGGGACAAACTGCTTCAATGATTGGCAGCGCTATGTCCGCGTTTGCGCTGACTATTTGGATTTGGGAGTCCACCAGTCAAGTGACGGCTTTGGCTTTGTTGATGTTTTTTATTCAATTGCCGCGCATCTTGCTCGCTCCGGTTGCTGGCATTCTCGTCGATCGCTGGAATCGAAAATTTTTGATGGCGATCGGTGATGCGGTTTCAGCTCTGTTAACGCTCGCTATCCTATTACTTTATATCAGCCAAAACCTGCAACTGTGGCATTTATATGTAGCGGGTGCGGTTAACGGAATTTTTGACCAAATTCAGCAGTTAGCTTACTCGGCAGCCATCGCCACAATGATGCCAGAAAAGCATTACAGCCGCGCTAGCAGTTTAAGTTTTCTGGCAAGTTACGGTGCGAGTATTATTGCTCCGACGCTGGCGGGGATTCTCTATTCTGCGATCGGGTTGAGCGGAATTTTTACGATCGACCTGGCAACTTTTACAATAGCGATCGCCACCCTAGTATCTGTCAAAATACCCCAGCCCGCGATCGCCTCCAATCCCCAGCCGACTCGCTTTCACCTATGGCAAGAACTCATCTTCGGATTCCGCTACATCGTCGAGCGTCCCAGCCTGCTGGCCTTGCTGGTGTCCGTTTCCCTATTCTGGTTTGCTCACGACATCGGCGCGGCCCTCTACTCACCGATGATTCTGGCACGCACCGGCAACAATGCCAGAATCCTCGGTACTATCCTTTCAGCCGCCGGCGCAGGCGGGGTTTTAGGAGGATCGATTGTCAGTATTTGGGGCGGTCCCAAACGCCGAATCCGGGGCTTTCTGCTCGGCATGGCAGGCGCGGGCTTGAGTAAAATAGTCTTTGCTTTCGGTCAAGCCCTTTCCATCTGGATTCCCGCTCAATTTTGTTCATCTTTCAATTTCCCCATCCTCGGCAGTTCCAGCGAGGCGATCTGGTTGGCGAAAGTCGCACCAGAAGTACAGGGGCGCGTTTTTGCTACCAGAGCACTTATAGTGCAATTGGCATCAGCGATCGGTTTATCGATCGCAGGACCACTTGCCGATCGCATCTTTGAACCCGCCATGCAACCGTCCGGTTTTTTAGCAGGTATTTTTGGTCCAATTATCG
Source organism: Microcoleus sp. AR_TQ3_B6 (assembly GCF_036702785.1). NCBI lineage: Bacteria > Bacillati > Cyanobacteriota > Cyanophyceae > Oscillatoriales > Microcoleaceae > Microcoleus > Microcoleus sp. AR_TQ3_B6. Next base: position 59,117 of record NZ_JAUBVJ010000032.1, read on the forward strand.
GGACAGGTGCCGGTGCTGGCATGGCTTTGTTATACGCTATCACCTCGCTGGGCTTATTGCTCGTAGCAGTCGGTGGGTATGCTTCCCGACTGCTGCGCGATGGCTAAAGGGGAAACGGAGAGACGTCTTTGAATATCAATTCCGGTAGCATCCGAAGAGTAAAATCCAGTCAACAGTCAACAATCACCGATGTTGCAACCGGAATCGATCTAATTCATCTGCGTTAATCTGTGTTTATCTGCCATCATCTGCGGTAAAAAAAAGAGAATGTGTTAACCGCAGATGACAATGGATTGACGCTGATTCGCGCAGATTAAGAGAAGAGAGATATCAATAATTCCGATGCTAACAGATTTGATCTAACTTCTTCTTTCTTCCTTCTGCTATAGTTTCTGGCGCGAACTCAGGTGAGCTTCAATATCCGATCGCGATCGCCATACAGGGCGCAATTCCTTGCGAGAAAAGAGCTGCAACTGATCGCCGGCGTGGGGCGAACCAGGTTGACTGGCGTTGCCGTAACTGTTTAGCGCCATCGCTTTCACCGGATTCGAGAACTCAATCGCAGCGACAAAAGAATCGCCCGCAACCGCTTGAAAGCGATTGTCTTTCCGTGGGGCGGACCAGACTGAGCGAAATACACCCAAAGCACCGTCAGCTCCATTTGCAGGCAGATTCGCCTCCCCAGGCAATCGGAAGACTTCCCCCCATGCCACATCTAACGCGCCATAAGTTACCTCAACTTTGGTTGCTGTCGCGGACAGCACCCGCACCGCCTCCGCAGGATTTGCCAACCCGTCTGGCGTCGTTAGCGGCGCATCTTCGCTCCAAGGTTTAGCGAATAACCCATCGGCATCCATCGCATTTTTCCAAAAGGCAAACAGCACCGCACCGCGACTGTCAGCATCGACTTTCCGATCCCAAGTGGCGAGCACTTCTGCAGCGCGGCGCGCTTGAGCACTGCCTTGCCGTGCGGCGGGAATTAAATCATCCAGGAGGCGCGAGGCTAGTTCTACCTGAGTGGAATGTTTGTATTGCATCAATTCATCGAAAGAGATTTTTTCATCTTCTAACAGCATTTTTGCCGAGCGCTGCGATCGCAAGTCCATCGGGCCGCGCGGTGCCATGTAGGCGGGATATTTATCCGGTGCGATCGGGCTGGGAAACGTCGTTGTCCAAGGCGGATCGTTAGTATTTTGCAACCAACCGCTGGGCGGATCGACAACGCGCGGCAAATCCGCATAGGGATGATTTTTGGTCCACAAAGTCTCTGAAGTATTGCCGGGAATCGTGCCTGACCAGTATTTAAAATCTCCTTTTTTGCGTATGGGGACTTGACCGTTAAACAAGTGCATGATATGCCCCTCACGATCGGCATACATGACGGTAAACATGGGAATTTCCAAGCGCTTTAAAGCGGTTTCAAATTCAGAAAAATTCTTTGAGCGTGCCATATCCCACCACTGCTGAAGGGCTGCTGGTTTATCGAGTCCGACAACGCGCAGGGCGATCGCTTTGCCCTGTTTTTCTGTGAGAATCGGCCCGTGAACAGAACGCCGCACTACTAGAGATTCCGAGCGCAAATTCCCATTCTTTTCTTTGACTTTTAAAACCTTCTCTTCCCTGTCAAAACTTCGGATTTTGCCATTGAAGCGATAGCCATCGTTCGCGAGGGGCAATTCGTAGGCATCCCAGCCATCGTGAGTGTTGACAGTATGAGTCCATCCCAAGTTGTCATTAAAGGCGATCGTTAATACAGGAAATCCGACGAGAGTCGCTCCGTAAGCGTTAATTTCTGGGCCAACCAGTTGTGCTTCGTACCATAAATATAAATCCGACCAAGGAAGGTGAGGATTTGCCAATAACATGGCATTGCCGCTTTCAGAACGGGAAGGAGCGATCGCCCAACCATTAGAGCCTTTGGGGGTGGGATTTTCAGCGAGTTTTTTAACGCGAGCTGGATCGACTACAAAAGTAAAATTGATGACGCGTTGCGCGTGTGCCAATACATCTGCAGGTTTGAGGGGCAATGCTACCTTTAATTCTTCGGTGAGCGCCTCGGGGTGTTCTTTTGCATAGGCATTCATTCCGCCAACAAAAGCATCGAGATAGTTGCGAAAAATCGGATTTTGTGATTCATACCACGTCTTGGCGCGATTAGGAATTCCCATAGTTTGCACCCAGCGATCGGATTCCAGATAATCTTCGCCCCAAAATTCGGCAGCTTGCCCGCGAGCTTGCCCGTAAAGACGCAAAATCAGATTACCGTGACTTTGCATCTGCGCCCACCCGAAAGCGTAGAAAAGGCTTTTACTATTCTCTCCATAAATGTGTGGAATTCCATAGGTATCCCAAAGAATTTGAGTGCCGTTTTGAGGCGCGGCTTGAACCCAATTATTGAGGAGCAAAACTAAAATAAAACTTATCAATAACGAGACAATCTGTCGGTATTGTTTTTTTAGTTGTAGAAACACGGTAAATTAATTTGCTAGGGTTAAACTGAGACGCAGCCTTTTCAACAAGCTGCCCGAACAAAACGCCGAGGATTTAAAGCCCTTTTATGGAGAACAAGAGAGAAAATTATACCCAATCCGATGCCCAAAAAGCTAACCTATCTGCGTCCATCTGCGTCCATCTGCGGTTAAAAAAATACCACCTCTTCGAGAAATCCAGAAAATCCGAAAAAACACTCTATGTAAATCGGATGTGAAATTAAAAGCCCTCCGCTACGCTCACCAACTTAAAAAGCGCTATAAAACGCCGGTGTATCGGCCCTAAAACGCATTAATGTCATTGGTGAGGAGGGGAGGTAAACAAGTAGGGCGAGATAGGCTATAAGGTTATTTTTTAAGCTGCCCCTGTTGCCAAGTTCCCTCTAGTTTCGTTCCATCTGCATATAGATAAGAACCTTGCCCGTGTTTCTGGCCGTTGAGGAATTCACCTTGATAGCGATCGCCATTGGCGTAAATGCAGGTACCTTTGCCGTTGAACTGACCCTCGCTAAATTCGCCTTCGCAGCGATCGCCATTCTTAAAAATGTATACTCCTTTCCCGCTCATTTTACCCTTGACAAAAGTGCCTTTATAGCTATTTCCATTAGCGAACTCACGGACACCTTCACCACTAAATTCTCCATTGTCAAAAGACCCTTGATAACGTCCCCCTTCTTTAAAAGTAAACAACCCCTGACCTTGAGTGTTGCCCTTGACAAACTCTCCTTCATAGCGGTTGCCGTTCGGATATTCGCGAACCCCTTTACCGTGAAACTGCCCTTCACTAAACTGCCCCTCATAACGGCCTCCTTCAGCAAAGGTATAAATTCCCTGCCCGTGAGGCAAGTTATTCAGCAACTCTCCTTCGTAGCGGTTCTTATTAGCATATTGACAGACGCCTTTGCCGTTAACTTTTCCTTCTTTAATATCTCCTTCGCAACGGGTGCCGTTACTGAACGTAAAAGCCCCGCGACCGCTGGGAGAACTATTAGTAAAAGAGCCTTCATAACGAATGCCGTTAGTTGAGGTAAAAGTACCTGTACCGTCGAACTCACCGTTTTTAAAACTTCCTTCGTAGCGGTTGCCGTTAGCAAATTCGCGGACACCTTGACCGTTGAATTCACCCAAAGCAAATTCTCCTTGGTATCGACCTTCTTCTTTAAAGGTATAGATGCCTTGACCGTGAGGTTGGCCGTTGAGAAATTGGCCTTCGTAGCGATCGCCGTTGGCATATTGACAACTGCCGGGTCCGCTGAGTTTGCCCTCACTCAATTCTCCCTCGCAACGCCCGCCATCGGGTAAAGTAATTACTCCTGCCATTGCGCTCTGAGGATTGGCAAACAACAGAGCAATTCCCAAGTTGGAACCAAGTAATAGAGCGAGTCCAACTCGCTGAAGTTTACTTAATATTGCTGACGACATTCCCAAATTCATAATTCACAAAAAATTCAACTTTTAACTTTGCTATTCCTTGGACTGTGCTATAGCATTACCAGCCAAATTGCTAGAGTCTCAAAAAAATCCCTAGTCATTTAGCCGGAATTCAATGGATGCTTTTTTTCCTTGAATGCCACTCTCTGAGGAGGAAAATTTCCATTTTTCTACTGTTTTAATCGCTGCGCTATCGAAGTCCTCGTGCTTGCTCGAAGTCAAGATCGCGATGTTGAATGCCTTACCGTTCGGATCCACGTCAAATATGACTTCCACTTTGCCTTCCCGCCCTTGTTTTCTGGCGGAACTCGGATATTCAGGTTTGCTGCAGCTAATGCAAGTGCCGGGAGGCGGGCCTTTCGGCCGCGAAGGACTCCCCCCTCTTGCTGGATTTGTCGGTTTTGGCACTGATCCCGAACCGCTGCCATTTCGACCTCCACCGGATGATGAGTTCGACCCACTTCCTCCAGGGCCTCCGCCTCCAGGGCCTCCGCCTCCAGGACCTCCGCCTCCAGGACCTCTGCCTCCAGGGCCTCCACCTCCAGGGCCTGGTGAGCCAGCCGTCGCCGATCCCCCCAATCGCCCCGAACCGTCCCCAAATGGCTCTGAGGAAGGTATGTCGCCATTTTCGCTGGCGCCAGATGGTGAGTTCGACGCACTTCCTCCAGGGCTTCCGCCTCCAGGACCTCCGCCTCCAGTGCTTCCGCCTCCGGGGCCACCAGAGGAGGCGAGGTTTCCTACATCCCCGATCGCGTTCCCAGAATTGCTACGGCCTCCTGGTCTAGTAGCTGTGACTGGCGAGCCAGCCGCGGGCGATCGCTGTATGGGCCCGGAAGCAGGTTTTAATGGCTCATCAGAAGGCTCCCCGCTACCCGCCGAAGCAGATGGCGAGAGCGGGTTATCTTTTTCAGGGCTGTCTGAGGAGTTGGGATTTCCAGCATCTTTTGTAATGTCTCCGACACTCCCAGCACTCTTGGGGCGGGAGGTTTTAACGGGTGGTTCGCTTTTTGGAGGATCGGGCGAGGGGTTGTCGGGTTCCTTGGCGATCGGGCTTTTAGGAGTTTCTGGCGAATTTAAATCTTCTGTAGGTGGGGTGGAAGGCTCCTGACGAGTTGGTGACGAAGTTTCCGTTAAGGACTGCTCTTTCTGAATCTCTGGCGGG
>NZ_JAUBVJ010000032.1:64298-80652 GCF_036702785.1 Microcoleus sp. AR_TQ3_B6
GGCGTTGCCGCTATCGGTTGCTCCTCGGGAATCGGCGGGGGCGTTGCCGCTATCGGTTGCTCCTCGGGAATCGGCGGGGGCGTTGCCGCTATCGGTTGCTCCTCGGGAATCGGCGGTGGCGTTGCTGCTACCGGTTGCTCCTCTGGGGGAGTTGGCTCTGGTGGCGGTTCTGGTTTTAACGTCTCAGGCGGGGGAGATACCTTTTCTTCAATAGCCAGCTCTGGCTTGGTTTCCTCTACTTTAGGCTCATCAAGCATCACAACTTCAATAGAATCCTGTGAAAATTCAGCAGGTTTGACCAAGTTGAGGCTCAACGGCAGCGCGACACCGTGCAGGAAGGTTGAGCCTAACAGACTGAGCACCAGAACTTTTTTGAGAGCTTCTTCTTGTTGTTGTCTTTGCGTCGCCGAAATATTTGAAAAACTCATGCCTTATCAATCTCCTTTATGGATGGGTTGGCAACATCCTCGCTGGCTCCCCCACATCACCCGAAACAAGCTACCAACTGCGGGTTGAGCTTGCTATCAAAGATGAACCTACCCATCCTATAAGAAGACTGTCACCCTGTTCAAGACTCTTGCAATTAATTTTCATTTATTTAATTTTGATAGAGTGAGTAGGCGCCACCCATCAGCATTTCCTTTGGGTGGGCTTACGTTGCTCCCATGGGCGCTGTCAATGTTTGGATTCTGGCAGCGCAAGCTTCCAAAATGCGTTAAATGCAATACTCTAGCCCGCAATTTACCAACAAATTTTAACATTCTCAAGCTTTTTAGAGAATTTTTAAATAATTTATTATTATAATTTAATTATTTTTAATAAGTATTTTATATCAAATTTTGTGGGTGAGAGCTTGACAAGGACTGAAATTTGTGGAAACCTAGTTGAGAATCTTTTAAAGTATCAAAGATTATTTTCAAGTCCTAACGCAAATATTGAGCAAGCAAGCACTGGGACAAAAATCGGTCTGGATCGCAGTAGAAGCATTTTGGGTAAAGACGAAAATAGTCACATACAGGTAGTGCGTTTGTGCGATCGCGATCGCCCTTGAGTGAAACAATTCTCCGTCAGAATCACTTGTGTCGGCTTGACGCAGAAACTCTACCAGCCTTCGATCGGGCTAATTGCACCATTAGGCAGCTTGCCATCACTCAACACAGGTAACGAGAATACAAACTAATGGATAATTTCATTTACATTTTTCGCGCTGGGGGCATTGTTTCTTGGCCGTTGCTTGCCTCGTCAATCGCAGCAGTCGCACTAATTTTAGAGCGTCTTGTCTTTTGGTTTAAAGTGAATCGGCGACAGCGGCGGGTCGTCCGGGAAGTGCTAAAACTTTACAGTCAAAACCCGGATTCCGCCATCAAAAAGTTACAAGTAAACGCTGATTTGCCCTTAGCCCGAATTTTTTTGGAAGCATTAGAATTAGACTCGCCCAACATCGAAGAATTTTGTTTGGTTTTAGAGAGTGCAGCTCAGGCAGAAATCCCCGTTTTGAAGCGATTCAATACAATATTTGACACCATTATCACCCTCTCCCCGCTATTTGGGTTGCTCGGAACAGTTTTGGGCTTAATTACCACCTTTGACTCCCTCAAACTGGGAGATGCTGCAGGCACCAATGCCGCGGGCGTTACCGGGGGGATTAGCGAAGCCCTAGTTTCTACGGCAATGGGGTTAGTGGTGGCAATCTTTACACTCTTATTTGCCAATATGTTTCGCGGGTTTTACTTACAGCAGATTGCTTTTATTCAGGAAGCCGGAGGCCAGCTAGAGCTATTGTACCGTCACCACTACGAACAACTACCAAGAGAATCTAATTATGCGCCTACCCGATGAACCTGAGAGTATTGCCCAGATCAACATCGTGCCACTGATTGATGTAACCTTCGCCATATTGACGTTTTTCATTGTTTCCTCTTTGTCTTTATCCAAATCCGAGGGTCTGCCCGTAAATTTACCGAAAGCATCAACGTCTCAAGTTCAGGACTCCCCTGCTAAAATTACCGTCACGCTCGATGCTCAGGGAAAATTCATGGTTGATAAAAAGTTAGTCAACTTAGACCAAATCGAGAGTACGGTGCGACAAGTGATGGGTTCAAGTCAGAGCGCCTTAATTGTGCTGAATGCGGATAAAAGCGTCAATCACGGAAATGTTGTCGAAGTTATGGATCGGTTACGCCGAATTAAGGGAGCTAAGTTAGGGATTGCTACCATAAAGTAGAGAGCTAATTTGACACTCCGGGCGCCTGAAGGCGCGAGGATTCTTGAGAAATTTCTGACTCAATATCCCTGTTTCCAGGGTTCCCAAACTCATCACGTTTGCTCGCCCGGCGTGATGATATCTTTTGGGCGTTTAGGTGCAAGCACTCCCGTTTCGCGGAGCCCCCGCGTACCAATTTCTTGCGCTCGATCTCTAATCGTTTTTGCTGCACCGATATCGGCGTGTTCGTGGTAGCCACATTTAGCACAGATGAACTTTTCGCCATCTCTGTTTGACTTGTCTATATTGCCACAATTCCGGCATTCTTGGCTAGAGTGCTTGGGATTAATTTTGATTGCGATTTTTCCTTGCTTTACAGCCAGACACTCAATCTTCAAAATTAATTCACCCCAACCTGCGTCAGAGATAGAACGGTTTAAACCTTTCTTCTTTGCTGGCCCATTTTTCAGAAATCTACCTGTTTTCTCATCAATTTTTACTCGGCAGCGGCGCATCATTCCTGATATATTCAAATCCTCCAAAGCTATGCCGTCAATCTTGCGATATACAATTTTATGGGCGACTTTCCAGTGGTGAGCTTGGCGTTTATCGCTAATCTTTTGGTGAAAAAGCCCCACTTTCTGAGCTGCTTTTTTGCGGTTCTTGCTACCTTTAGCTTTTCGATTGACTCGTCTGGGCCTGATTCTCAGGGTGCGTTTAGCTTTCTTCGTAGTTGAGAACTTGGGATTTTCGATTTGAGATCCATCTGACAGATGGACTAATTTAGTAATTCCCATGTCGCATCCAACTACTTTGACGACATCCTTGAGAGGTTTTGTAGTGTAATCGGGAACAGATTTTTCCTCCGCGATCGATACGTACCAGCCATTTTGCCGTTTTCTCACGGTACAGGCTTTAATGGTAAAACCGATGGGAATCGGACGTGAGTTGTGAAAACGCATCCAGCCCAACTTAGGTAAATAAATTTTGTTACCTTGTATTTTCACCCCCATCACAAAAGTGAAGGATGTAAAGTTGCTGCGGTTCTTGAACTTGGGAAAACGCCGACCTTCAAAAAAGTTTTTGTAAGCAGTGTCTAACCGTTTGACATTTTGCTGTAGAACCGTTGAGTCTATTCCGGCAAACCAAGGTCTAGCCGCTTTTAACTCTGGCAATGCGGTAATTTGAATGTCGCCTGGGTTGCGTCGAGGGTTTTTGATTTTGCCGTCTTTATCTATTTTTCCGACCTTCCACGGCGAGCCAGTTGCACCGTTTCTACTAACGCAACTGGTTAAGGGGCAAGCTTCACTTTTTGTCCTAATTTCGCAATAGTTTCCTTGTATGAACTGTTGGCTGTATTGAGTAATTCTGTCATTCAGACACCAGTTGTAGTGACTCCGCAACATATCTACCCAATTGGACGTTTTTAAGTCTTGCGTTTGATTTTGGCGCAACTTGTACACATAGTTGGTTAACAAGTCTGACTCTTCTTTTTTGAGCTATTCTTAATGTACAATGGAATTACTTGTTTAACTACATTTGTTACATATTTTTATTAGAATAGCTCAATGGTTTATACTTTTGCCCACAAAAAGCCGTCCTAGAAGGACGGGGTTTTAAACCCCTTTTTTTTGATAATTGCGTCCAATTGTGGGCTTAAAGCGGTCAGATCGTAGAAGTATCCTAGGAATGTTGGATAGAGTAGCTGAAAGTATTGATGTAGGTTTACTTATTTTGAACGGGCAGGGTAAAGTGAAAACAACTGCCTCGATCGGGTACGGAGTCTACCCAAATTTGACCGTAGTGGGCGCGGATGATGCCTTGACACAGAGACAGCCCAATGCCGTAACCGTCTTTTGATTTATCTCGCTGCAAGCGAAAGCTGTCTTCAAAAATGCTCGCGCAATCTTCTTCAGGAATTCCCGGGCCGCTGTTGCAAATGCTGACTTGAACTTTGTAAGCGGTGCGGTGGAGAATTGAAAGATTAACAGTTCCTCGGTCTGGCGTGTACTTGCTGGCGTTGTCAAGCAGGTTGACTATGACTTGTTTGATGCGATCGGGATCGGCATAAACCAAGGGTAAATCTGCGGGAATGTCTGTTTCTAAGTTCAGACTTTTCGCCTGAAATTTGTCTTGAAACTGCTGGATTACATCTTGACAAATCGCCCCCAGTTCGATTTTTTTTGGTTCAATGTGGAGTTGAGCGTTTGTACCCCGGGCTGCTTGCAGGATATCTGTAATCATACGATCGACAATCCGGATTTGGCGGCGCGCTTGTTTCATCAAATGAGCCGCCAGAGTCGGTGTCAAGCGCGACTTTTCCCCCTCTTTCACCTTCTGATTTGACTCCAAAGTCTCCAAAGCCAAAGATGCGGCCGTCAAAGGATTGCGCAGGTCGTGAGCTAGCATTGCAATAATCCGGTCTTTCAACTGCAACTGCTCTTGCAGGTGTTCTTTTTCCTGTTTGAGGCGAAAAACTTCATCAGAAAGCTGCACGAGTTCGACGGCGCAAGCAACGGAATAGATTGGTTTTGGGTCAGTCAGGGTTTCAGCAAGAGCTGGGGCAGACTGCTGCGGATCTGCGTATTCTTCTACAGAACGCTTCCAGCGGGGCCACCAGTGTTCGAGTTGGGCGATCAAATTGCTGCCGGCGAGAGTTTGTCGCGGCTCGGGATGAATTTTGAGCAGCGAGGGAGTGGCTACAAGTTTAAAGTGTTCGGCTAAATCGGGCTGTTCTCCTACGTCGATGACTTGAAGCTCAAAGTCGCACTCTGCCTTCAAATCCTTTAGGGACTTGCGGATGTGTCTGGTCTGTTCCCGGGAAGAGGGACGCTTGTCTACAAACAGCAAAAGCTGTAAAAGCGGTGCGGAATTGCCCGGCTGTTCGGGAGAACAGTCGGTATCGCTGGTGCCGGGTGTTGGATGGACGCTGTTGAGCTTTTCGATCGGGTGAAAATAATTGAGCATTGCCGAGCCGAGTTATTTCACTTCTACTTTAATTTAATACTTACTTTAGATTTATGCTATTGTCCGATAATTTCATTACGGCGGGCCGATGATATTTTTGAGATGGAAGAAAAATGAGTCGCTGCGGGTGGTGGTTCAAGTGGCGGCCGCCTTTTTTGTGCTGTGCCTGTTGCTGACGCTGCACCGCTACTACAGCTTTTACGCTACTTACGACCAAGGCATTTTCAATCAACTTTTTTGGAACGGCACTCGGGGTCACTTGTTTGAGAGTTCCCTCTCTTCGGCTTTGTCCACTAATGTGGTTCACCAAAACCAGCTCCCGTCCGTATCTTACTACCGGTTGGGGCAGCATTTCACCCCAGCGCTGATGCTGTGGCTGCCAATTTACTCGCTGTTTCCCTCGCCCGTCACTTTGACTGTGTTGCAGGTGACTTTAATTACGGCGGCTGGAGGAGTGCTCTGGGTTCTCGCCAGACACTATCTCGAACCCAGGCTGTCGGCGACAATTGTGGTGAGCTATTACTGCGCTAACGCGGTCATCGGTCCGACTTTGGGCAATTTTCACGATATTTGTCAAATCCCGCTGTATGTCTTTGGCTTGCTGCTGGCGATGGAGAAGCGCTGGTGGCCGCTGTTTGGGATTCTGGCAACTTTAATTTTGGCCGTGCGAGAAGATGGGGGAGTTGTGTTATTTGGCGTCGGAGTTTACCTGATTTTGAGCCGGCGCTACCCTCGGACTGGTTTAGCTGTCTGCATACTCAGTTTTGGTTATATGATCGTCCTCACCAATCTGATTATGCCTAGGTTTTCTGCTGATATATCCCAGCGGTTTATGATGGAGCGCTTCGGTCAATATGCCGATGGAGATGAAGCTTCGACTCTTGAAATTATTTGGGGAATGGTTAGCAATCCCGGGCGGTTGGTGGCTGCATTATTTACTCCGTTTTTTGGTAAGATTAGATACCTGCTTGGCCAGTGGTTGCCATTAGCTTTGGTTCCAGCTTTCGCGCCTGCGTCTTGGATGATAGCTGGATTTCCGCTGCTAAAGCTATTTTTAGCGAAAGGACAGTCGGTGCTGGCGATTAATATCCGCTATGCGATGACTGTGGTTCCAGGGCTTTTTTATGGGGCGATTCTGTGGTGGGCCGAGCGTCAAAAGGAAGAAGATAGAATGGTGAGAGAGGAAAGAATGTTTTTGCGTTTTCCTTCTGCTTTATTTCCTCTGCCTTCGTCTTCAAAGTTTCGCCGATTTTGGGCGTTTTGTATCTGCTTGTCGCTATTTTTTACCTTCACTTCTAACCCAAATCGGACTTTTTCTTGGATTTTGCCTGATGCGATCGACCCTTGGGTGCAGGTTCCTCTGGTCAGACAGTGGCAGCACGTTTTGCAAGTGCGGCCACTGTTGGCTCAAATTCCTGCTGATGCTAGCGTGGCAGCGACGAATACTATTGTGCCGATTTTGTCAAGCCGTCGGGAAATTCTCAGGTTTCCGATGTTTGAACTGCGCAATGATGCAGGGAAGCCAGTGAAGATGAAATATGTAATTGCCGATATGTGGCAGTTGCTGCAGTATCAGGCTGCGTTTCGCGCGGAACGGGGACAGTTGCAGGAGATCGTACCGGCGATCGATCGAATGTCCAAATCAGGAGAGTACGGAATTGTTGGCTTTGAAGACGGTGCGATTTTGATGCGTCAGGGTGCTGTTTCTAACTCTGCATCGGCTGCTGCTTGGACCGATTTTCGCCGCGAATTGGAGCCGATTTTGAAGAAAGGGTAAGTGGCTAGACGCGAGAACCCTTGCTTCCGACCGTGGCAAAAATCTTGAGGAAACCTGTTTGTTTCAGGCAATGGCGATCGAGAAAAATCATGCAAAAACCGGGTTTTTGCATGATTTTGGGTCCTGGTTGCTGCCAAAAGTCAGGCTTTGGGCATAAACTTGCGATCGACTAACATTCAAGGCTGGTTATTTTACAATAAATTTGTTAATCCTAAACATTAAGATATATAAAATCTTTGGAGGGGAGAAAGATGAAAATTTTGGTATTGGCATGGGAGTTTCCTCCCAGAATCGTAGGCGGTATCGCCCGCCACGTAGCGGAACTGTATCCAGAATTAGTGAAGCTAGGCCACTCGATTCACTTAATTACAGTAGAGTTCGGCCACGCGCCGATGTATGAAGTGGTAGAAGGAATACAGGTGCATCGGGTGGTGGTGGGACACGCCAGGGACTTTTTTCACTGGGTGGGGAACCTCAATCAAAGCATGGGCAAACAAGGCGGCAAACTGATGCTGGAGGAAGGCCCCTTTGATATCATCCACGCTCACGATTGGTTGGTGGGAGATGCGGCGATCGCCCTCAAGCATACCTTTAAAGTACCGCTAATTGCCACCATCCACGCCACCGAATACGGGCGCTTCAACGGCATCCACAATGAGGGGCAGCGCTACATTAACGCCAAGGAAAACGACCTCGCTTACAACGCTTGGCGGGTTATTGTTTGCAGCGATTATATGCGGCGGGAAGCCGAACGGGTACTATCGACTCCCTGGAACAAAATAGAGGTAATTTACAACGGAATTAGACCGGATAAAAAGCCGCGCCGCCACGAATTTGATGCCATGAACTTCCGCCGCCAGTTTGCGGCAGACGACGAAAAAATAGTCTATTATGTAGGAAGAATTAGCTACGAAAAAGGTATTTCTGTATTTCTGAATGCGGCACCTAAAGTAATTTGGGAAATGGGCGGTAAAGCGAAAATTGTAATTGTTGGCGGCGGCAATACAGACCATCTAAAACATTTAGCTTGGCATTTAGGAATTTGGGAGAAGTGTTATTTTACAGGCTTCATGTTTGAGGAACATCTCGACAAATTTCAGACGGTTGCTGACTGCGCCGTTTTCCCCAGTCTTTACGAACCTTTTGGGATTGTAGCGTTAGAAAGCTTTGCGGCAAGGGTGCCGGTGGTGGTTTCGGATGCGGGCGGCTTGCCAGAGGTGGTGCTGCACACTAAAACTGGCGTTGTTACTGAGGCAAACAATCGGGATTCTTTGGCCTGGGGAATTTTGGAGGTGCTGAAAAATCCGGGTTACGCGCGGTGGTTGGTTGACAATGCTTATGAGGATTTGGAACGCCGGTTTAGTTGGCCGAAGTTGGCGATGGAAACCGAATGGGTTTATCACCGGGTGGTGGAGGAAAGGGCTGAGGTTGATTGGTAAAACTGACAGGTTGAAGATAACTCTCGGCGGTTTCAACCGCTACTTATCAAACGAACTCCCTCTCTAAAAGGCTAAGATATAAAGGGGTATTTAAACCGGATTCTGCAATCTAAAGGCAGGAACTAAAACTGCCGAAATCTACCTTACTTTGAGTGCATTCAGACAATTTAAAGGGAATTGGCATCTTGAATATTTTTAGGGACATCGAACCCCAACCCAGACGCAGCTTGCTGACTTTATTCACCGCAGGGCTGCTATTCTGGTCGAGTATGGCTTCGCTGCTGCCAACTTTGTCGCTGTACGTTCAATCTGTGGGCGGCACAAAACAGCAAATTGGCTTTGTGATGGGTGCATTTGCGATCGGACTTTTGCTATCGAGGCCGCAGTTGGGTAAAATAGCTGACAGCAGGGGGCGAAAACAAGTTTTGCTTGTAGGCACCTCAGTCGCTGCGATTGCCCCTCTGGGCTACCTCTTAGCTCAATCTATCCCCTTACTGTTACTTATTCGCGCTTTTCACGGCATTAGTATCGCTGCTTTTACCACAGCTTACAGCGCTTTGGTAACAGATTTGTCGCCTCCAGGAAAGCGAGGGGAATTAATTGGTTACATGAGTTTGGTGAGTCCTATTGGTCTAGCATTTGGCCCGGCTATTGGCGGATTTGTGCAAGCTGGGGTTGGTTATACTCCTTTGTTTGCGATGTCGGCAACTTTCGCTGCAACGGCTGTATTTTTTACCTCCAAAATTGCGGAACCAAATTTTGCCGATTTAACAAAATCTGACTCGCTATCTGAGGCCAAAAATAACCCAAAATACTGGCAAATGCTCTGGAATCCCCGGGTGCGGATTCCGGCTTTAGTGTTATTGGTGGTTGGTTTGCTATTCGGAACTTTGAGCACTTTTATGCCTTTGTTTATCCAAGAAACCAAGGCTAATTTGAATCCGGGTTTATTTTATTCTACGGCGGCTATCGCCAGTTTTGGTCTGCGAGTGGTCACGGGACGGGCTTCGGACAAATACGGTCGCGGCTTGTTTATTTCTGGGGGCTTAATCTGTTATGTCCTGTCTATGTTATTGTTGTATTTCGCTAACAACAGCGGTGCTTTTTTAATCTCAGCTTTGTTTGAAGGTTGCGCCGGCGGTACGGTTATGCCGATGATGGTAACGCTGATGTCGGACAGGTGCGAACCTCATGAAAGGGGCCGCTTGTTTTCGATTTGTATTGGCGGATTTGATTTGGGAATTGCGATTGCTGGGCCAACTTTAGGCTTTGTTGCTGAACAAGTGGGCTACAGGAATATGTTTGGTTTGGCGGCTGGACTCGCTGGCTTGGCTTTGCTGATTTTTATTACTCAGTCTAGCAAGGGCTTGTCTAATTCGATGAAATTTGCGATCGGTCGAGGCAAAGATGTTTATGCTTTGAATAGGTGATCTAAATTCCGGTAACACCAAAATGACTGATGACTGTTGACTGTTCCCTGTTGACTGATGACTGATGACTGTTGACTCATGACTAATGACTAATGACTGATGACTGATGACTGATGACTGATGACTAATATCATGTCCGGTCAATTACCCTTAATCAGGTAGGGGCGCGTTCACCAACAATATTTGCCAACAATCTCCAATCTCAAAAACCCGCCCGGCCGGGATATTATGGTCAATCGATACACAACCTTGCCATCAGCGATCAAGTAGAGTTTGCTTTCATAAAAGACATTTGTACCCAAATTGCACCGATACTGGTACGATTTGGGTACAAATTTGGATTTTTAGAAATCACGGAAGTTGTAAGTCAATGGGCTTGGAGGGATTCGAACCCCCGACCTCATGGTTCGTAGCCATGCACTCTATCCAACTAAGCTACAAGCCCCTGTTGAGTTGCGATTTAATCTAAAATTGATTAAGTTCTTTTCTCACAGAATCTAACATTAACACCATTACCAAAATAATGCAAGACCTTTCGCCAACTTTTTCTAAATTGCCCGATGCAGCACAGCTAACTCACCTCAACAACAGCGGTGAAGCCCAAATGGTGGACGTTTCGGCGAAGGTGGCAACAGCGCGACAAGCTGTGGCCGCTGGGAGGGTGCGGATGTTACCGGAGACTTTTGCGGCGATTGAAGCGGGGAATGCGCCGAAAGGAGATGTGTTGGGCACTGCAAGGCTGGCTGGAATTATGGCGGCGAAACAGACGGCGCATTTGATTCCTCTGTGTCACCCTCTACCGCTGAGTAGTGTGGAGGTGCAGGTGATAGCGGATGCTGATTTGCCGGGGTATCAAATTCGGGCGACGGTGAAAATTAAGGCGGAAACTGGGGTGGAAATGGAGGCGCTGACGGCGGTTTCGGTGGCGGCGCTGACTTTGTATGATATGGCGAAAGGATTGTCCAAGTCGATCGCCATTGAGTCGATTCGCCTGGTAAGCAAAAGTGGCGGCAAATCAGGCGACTATGAAAATTTAGAGGCATAAGTTTCCTGCCGAAAGAGGGATGCAGAATTCAAAAAGCTGCACTTAAGCTTAAAATAAGCCCAGAACTACTAATATCAAGTGAAAAAATATGCCTCCTCGTTGGCCCCGCAAACCCGATCGCAACGATCCAGAGTACCGCCGCTTAGATGACCGGATGAATTTTGCCATCCACGTCGGTCTTTTTTCTGCTACCAATTCTGGTTTGTGGTTTGTTCACAATTTGCAAAAGGCTGATTGGCCTTGGGCTATTTCGGTAACGGGTGGATGGGCTCTAGTAGTTTTGGCCCACGCGGTTTACCATTTTGCGATCGCCGATTATTCGCCCCTCACCAAAGATTCTGGCTGAAGGCAGTGGTGGGCGATTTGTTAAGTCTTTTGATTGATAACAAATAACTTTCGGCTTTTTTGATATGGCTAATACTACACAGGCGATCGAATCCTTAGCCGCTGAAATCGGCGAAAATGTCTACATTGACATTGCCAAATGGCATTTGTATCTGAGAGATGCTCACCTGCATACCGTTGTTGCCCAACAACTTTACCGGATGCTGGAAGATCGCGATTTAGATGCTGACAGAGTTGCACAAGTTTTGCAAGGAATTCCAGTCAAGTTGGGCGGCGGCAAGCGGGAAGTGCCGCTGGCAGATTTGATTCCGATGCAGTGTCAAGTTCAGTTGATGGATGTGCTTGAAGAATTTCAGCGGAAGATGTGATATCAATTGTTGATTTGGATTTAAGTGCGAGATCCTTTTTTGGTCTTTTTTGATCGAAGGGGATCTCGCACTTTTCTTGATTTCCTTTTCTTGATTTCCTAAATCAACAGGAAATTAGCCGATGTAATCGCATTGGCAGTCACTCCTATCATCACACCTAACTCCTCACCTGTCAAGATATTCTTGATGATAGTTCCCTGAGAATTTTGAGTTATTTCTAACTGACCAAAGCTCAAACCCGAGCTTAATCCTATCAAATCTTGACCCAGGGTAAAATCTGCAATCCGGTCAAATCCTTGACCTGAATTTAAGACAAAGATATCATTACCGCTACCGCCAGTTAAAATATCATTGCCCAATTCTGGGTAAAGAATATCATCACCTTCACCACCAGTGAGACTATCGTTATTTTCGCCTCCGTACAGAGTATCATTTCCTTCACACCCTCCCAGGGTATCTGCTTGTCCGTTACCACTAATTAAATCATTACCTTCACCGCCGCAGATAGTATCCGAACCCTGGTTTCCAAACAGGTAGTCCTCACCTTGACCACCAAGCATAATGTCGTCACCCTTGCCTCCTTTTAAGGTGTCATTATCCCGGTCACCATCGATGAAGTCATTATTTTCCTCACCCAGAATCAGGTCATTACCTTCGCCACCATTTAGGGAGTCATTACCTTTACCTCCCCAGATTAAATCCTCACCCAAGTCGCCCAGAATAATGTCATTATTTTCATCTCCCGAGAGCAGGTCATCACCGTTACCACCGCTGATAGAATCCTTGCCTTTGTTGCCGTTGAGGATGTCGCTACTGGCTCCACCAGATAAATTGTCATCCCCCGCTCTACCATCGAATATGTTGCCGCTGTTGCTGCCTAGGAATTCATCGTTTTTGGCAGTGCCTACTTGAATTGTCGAGCCACCGAGTATGGTGTTTTCAACCGGATTCGGTTGGTTTAAGTTGGGATAGTCAATGTCATCGCAGATGCACTCGGACTCGGTAATTGTCACCTCACCTGTTGTCGTATTTCCCAGAACAATACCGCTAGAAGGATTCGAGATTGTGAATGTACCTGTTTCAGTTCCTTCTACTATTCCATCATCATTGATATTCAGGGTAAATGAACCTGTGGTTTCACCGTCACCAATGGTAATGCTAGTAGGAATGAACCCTATGAAGTCGTCAGCCGTGGCTGTTCCTGAAAGATTAACATCAACGGTTTGAACTCCGACAACTGCTTGGGATGCTGTGGCGGTGACGGTGAGAGTTGGACTTCCTTTTTCTGTAATTGTAACTGGGGAAACAGAGAGGTTGACTGTGGGGAAGTCGTCGTTGTCGGTAATTGTCACATCACCTGTTGTCGCAGTTCCCAGAACAATACCGCTAGAAGGATTCGAGATTGTGAATGTACCTGTTTCAGTTCCTTCTACTAAGTCATCATCATTGATATTAACGGTAAATGAACCTGTGGTTTCACCCTCAGGAATGGTTATGCTAGCAGGAATTTCTCCTGTAAAGTCGTCAGCCGTGGCTGTTCCTGAAAGATTAACATCAACGGTTTGAGCTCCGACAACTGCGCTGGATGCTGTGGCGGTGACGGTGAGAGTGGGACTTCCTGTCTCTGTAATTGTGACTGGGGAAACTGAGAGGTTGACTGTGGGGAAGTCGTCGTTGTCGGTAATTGTCAGTGTCGCAGTTGTATTCTCAACAACTGGATCGAGAAAGTAGTTCCAATTGTTGGTATCGGCAGTGACGTTAACTTTGATTGTTTCGCCTGGGTTGATGATAGCATCATCGACGGGGACGGCATTGAGGACGGCGGTGGTTGCACCGGCGGCAATGGTGAAAGTGTTGGCAGTCACAGCCGTGATATTCGTACCCGGAGTTAAGGAGTAGTGGCTGGGGTTGGTGGCGGTACTGCCGGTGGTGTTGAAGTTGACGACTAAACCGCCTGCTGGGGCGGGAGTATCGAGGGTAATAGTAAATGTGCCATTAGTGGGGCCTGTTTCGGTGGGGGTAGTGCCGGCGGCGATGCTGACTTTGGGGGTGTTGTTGAGGAGGATGGAGGTGGTGTCGCTAGATTGGTTCGCCACAGCTACATCTGGTTTCCCGTCCCTGTTGAAGTCGCCGATGCTGACTGAAGTGGGCAAAGTCCCCGTGGGGAAGTCTACTTTGGGGGCGAAGGTGGGGGTGGTGGCGCCTGTGGGGGTGGTGTTGATGAGGATGGAGGTGGTGTAGCTCAGAAAGTTCGCCACAGCTACATCTGGTTTGCCGTCGCCGTTGAAGTCGCCGATGCTGACTGAACTGGGGTTATTCCCAGTGTTTAAGTCTACTTTGGGGGCGAAGGTGGGGGTGGTGGCGCCTGTGGGGGTGGTGTTGATGAGGATGGAGGTGGTGTTGCTAGAAAAGTTCGCCACAGCTACATCTGGTGAACCGTCGCCGTTGAAGTCGCCGATGCTGACTGAAAGGGGGAAATTCCCAGTGTTTAAGTCTACTTTGGGGGCGAAGGTGGGGGTGGTGGCGCCTGTGGGGGTGGTGTTGAGGAGGATGGAGGTGCTGTAGCTCCTAAGGTTCGCCGTTGCTACATCTGGTTTCCCGTCGCCGTTGAAGTCGCCGATGCTGACTGAAAAGGGCCTAGCCCCAGTGTTTAAGTCTACTTTGGGGGCGAAGGTGGGGGTGGTGGCGCCTGTGGGGGTGGTGTTGATGAGGATGGAAGTGGTGTTGCTGCCGTCGTTCCCCACAGCTACATCTGGTGAACCGTCCAAGTTGAAGTCGTCGATGCTGACTGAAGTGGGGCGACTCCCAGTGGGGAAGTCTACTGTGGGGGCTAAACCCAGGATGCCGCTGTAGGTTTTGAGGGCGGTTTCTGTGAATGGGAGTTTGGGTTGTGTGGGGGATGGGGGGATGGATGAAGTGAGTTTCCATGTTCCTCCTCGTGCTGCGTTGCCCGTGGGGTTGGGGTTGGCGACGATGAATGCCCCGGTGAGTTGGTGCAGTTGAGTCAGGAATTGATTGCCGCATGGTGGGGTAGCGGCGGCTTTATTTGAGTTGTCGATTATTCTCAAATCTGTCGGCGAACCGGCCCCTAAACTCTCGGCGACGTTGCACCCGTACAGTAGGATGGATGCCTCTGCTGTTAGGCTTTCTCGCCACTGTTTTATCTCAAAAGTGTACTGGGGGAGGGTTTCAATATTTAATCCTGTATTCCCTAACTGCAGATGACCAGGGGCGCCGTGACTGATGATGTGGATGGCTGAGTATTTTTTGTCTTTGAGGGTTTGGGTGATTTGTGCGATGGCATCCCGGTTTGGGTCGAGGATGGCGGTTTCGATGCCTTTTTTGATGCCCGAGATTAGGGTTTGACTGTCTGGGATGTCGGAGGCGATGAAAGCGAGCTCTCTAATTGTATTTAGCATTGGTAGATGATTGTTATATCTGAAACAATTGTCACCTTAGCAATGTTATTTGGGTACGATCGCAATTTGTATTGAAAATATATGATTTCTGATTCAATCCACGATAGTGGCGCGGCAGAAAGTAGGAATAATTGTTAAATTTTTGCGAGAACTTTTAAAGTTGGTAGAAGTACGAGATCCCTTTGGAAGCGCAGGGGAGTTCGTACTTTTCATTTTTCTCTAAATCAACAGGAAATTAGCCGATGTAATCGCATTGGCACTCACTCCTATCATCAGACCTAACTTTTCTCCTGTCAAGATATTCTTGATAATAGTTCCCTGAGTATTTTGAGTTATTTCTAACTGACCAAAGCTCAAACCCGAGCTTAATCCTATCAAATCTTGACCCAGGGTAAAATCTGCAATCCTGTCAAATCCTTGACCTGAATTTAAGACAAAGATATCATTACCGCTACCGCCAGTTAAAATATCATTTCCCAATTCTGGGTAAAGAACATCATCACCTTCACCGCCAGTGAGACTATCGTTGGATTCGCCTCCGTACAGAGTATCATTTCCTTCACACCCTCCCAGGATATCTGCTTGTTCGTTACCGCTGATTAAATCATTACCTTCACCGCCGCAGATAGTATCCGAGCCCTGGTTTCCAAACAGGTAGTCCTCACCTTGACCACCAAGCATTATGTCGTCACCCTTGCCTCCTTTTAAGGTGTCATTATCCATGCCACCATCGATGAAGTCATTATTGTCCTCACCCAGAATCAGGTCATTACCTTCGCCACCACTTAGGGAGTCATTGCCTTTGCCACCCCAGATTAAATCCTCACCCAAGTCGCCCAGAATAATGTCATTATTTTCATCTCCCGACAGGAGGTCATCACCGTTATCACCCGTGATAAAATCATTGCCTTTGTTGCCGTTGAGGATGTCGCTACTGGCTCCACCATATAAATTGTCATCCCCCGCTCTACCATCGAATATATTGCCGCTGTTACTGCCTAGGAATTCATCGTTTTTGGCAGTGCCTATTTGAATTGTCGAGCCACCGATTATGGTGTTTTCAACTGGATTCGGTTGGTTTAAGTTGGGATAGTCAATGTCATCGCAGATGCACTCGGACTCGGTAATTGTCACTTCACCTGTTGTCGCAGTTCCCAGAACAATACCGCTAGAAGGATTCGAGATTGTGAATATACCTGTTTCAGTTCCTTCTACTATTCCATCATCATTGATATTCAGGGTAAATGAACCTGTGGTTTCACCGTCAGCAATGGTAATGCTAGTAGGAATGAACCCTATGAAGTCGTCATCCGTAGCTGTTCCTGAAAGATTAACATCAACGGTTTGAACTCCGACAACTG